>JAFITR010000037.1 GCA_017116025.1 Simkania negevensis | reverse complement strand
TTCGGCCTGGCATTCAAAACTGCCAAACTCGAGCGGGCCGAAGGCCCAATACTGCAGGCCTATGCTGGGTAGTCTCTGTGGGAGTGTACTTCTTTTTCGGATTGTAGAACGTTAGATACTTCTCTTAATCCGTGTTCGACTTGTTGTGTAAGGTTCTTCGTTTTTTCTTGGGTATTACTTGGGGTAATACGTGGCATCGGCAGGTTTTTTTGTTGATCGTAGATCGCTTCTCCTAGCTTGTGAACGGCATTGCGAGCATCTGTTCCGAGGAGTTGTTCGACGGCTTGTTGTGGCGGAATGTTTTTTGTCGTGAGGGCTTCTTTTAACCCTTCTGTGGAGAGAGGTTCTCCTATGAGCTGCGTGAAGTTTCCCGCCAGAGGGTGGGCTGCCTGCAGGAATTCGTCTTCGGAAGCGTGCATCTTTTTTTGTGAGGTAATTGTGTGTAGAGTGTGTAGGTATTGGTTCATTGTCTCTTTTAGCTCTTGTTCTGCATCATGAAGGGCCTGGTTCTGGGTTTGAGTTAGGGGCGTCGTTTTTTCTCTGCCCCTTTCTTTGTCGATACCGCTTTTTAGCTCATCGATCTTTTTTTGTAGCTTGCTGATCTCCTTCTTCTCTTTATCAAGAGATTTTACTAGGGCGCTGTTCTCTTCTTCTTTCCTCGTTGTGCTACGTGTTTTTTCTCCTTCAGCCTGCTCTTCAGCAAGCTCTTGTTGCATCCCAGGTCGTCTTGTGTATTTTGTTACGAGGTTGTTGTGTGCTGTCGTAGAGTCGTTGATTGTTTGTTGGACGATATGATTTAGTACTTGGTTGAGTAGTTCTTGTGTAAAGTTGTGTTCGAATGTCGAAGGAGCTGTGCTCAAAGTAGCGAGTCCTAGTTTCGCGTAGATCTTTTGGAGAGTTTCACCAATGATTCGCGATGCGAACTGATAGTCGATTTGAGACTGTGTAAAGGCTTGTTGCAATTCCCCCGCGGCATTGCTGATGGAGGCTTGAGCAATAAGCGCACCGACGAGGCCTGCAGAGAGATTGTTTTTGGCAGTTTGCAAAGCCCCTTCTGCATTACTGACTTGACCTTGTAAAGCTAGGTATACCACTCGAACCACTCCGGTATAGGGTGGCTGGCCGTTTTTGTTGATAAAGTTTTGTAAATTGGCCTGGGCTGTGGAAAGGTTAACATTGTCGTTTGCGAAGGGTAGTAGGTCGTTTTGCATAACAGAAAGCGTTTTTTGGTCTGCGGCAAGCTCGTTTCGTAGCCCAGTGTCCGTCGGATTCAATATCAACTCTAGTACTATCTTTGCGATAGATTTTTTTAATTCTCCTATTTTAGCATTTACTTCTGCTGGAGTAGGGATTTTGTTGCCAAACGCTGTTTTGGCGATATACCAAGCATTTCCAAATAACATTCTGTCGCCTTCTTCAAGATATTGCTGCTGTATTGCTGTTTGCTTCTGAATGTTTTGGTTGTGTGACGTGGTTAGCTTCCCCTGTAAGACGACGTAATCGCCTAGTACATTGGCCATCCAGGCGAAAGCTTGTGAGGGTGTCATCTTTTTTTCTGTACTGGGTGAGGTGAGGACAGGTTGGCTGCTTCCTATTCTTTGCACGACTCCTGATGTCTCGCCTGCATTGCTTAGCGTGTCTTCTCTCCCCATTGTTGTCTTGCTAGATGATTTCGTTTGTTGTGTTATATCCTGTTTGGTTTGATTCGTAGCGAAAGATTTTGATGTGGTATCTTGCCCTGATATAGGGTTTGAGTTAGACATGGATCCTCCTGTTTTTATGCTTAGGTCTCACTTATGGTATTGCATTTGACGAAAAATATGTATAGGATTGAGTGAACATTGTCTTTGGTAAGATGGCCAAAAGAGAAACTTTTAGCGGGGGATGTATGGGCATGAAGATTGGTGAATCTTATGAGGTTGGGCAGGCGCTGGTTTTGCGTCTAGAAGGGCGTTTTGATGCTGTCGCGGTTCCTATGATAGAGAAGGTTATTAATGGCCAAATCGCTCGAGGTAAAAAACGTATCATCATCAATTTTGATCATATCGACTACCTTAGTAGTGCGGGGATGCGGTTGTTGTTGTCTGCGATGAAAAAATTGAACTCTGAGGGAGGTAAACTTGCTATTTGCTCTGTGATAGATGAGGTTCACGAAGTGATCAAGATGGCAGGTTTCCACTCTGTTTTAACCATCTATGACGATGAGCAGAAGGCTGTACGTGCTTTTGAATGACCCTGTTTAGAGACCCGCTGGCAGTTCAAACAACGAGATAGGAATGGATCTGACGTTTGAGAAGGAGGAATCAGCCCTTGGTGCGAGTCTTCTTCTTCCTTTAGAACAGAAGAAGAAAAAAGACGAGGGTACGAAGAAGAAACGTGTTCTTGTGGTAGGTGGCCCTACAGCATGTGGGAAGACGGAGCTTTCATTGATCATCGCCAAGGAATGGGGAGGGGAAATCATCTCTGCCGATTCGATGCAGGTTTACCGCGGTATGGATATTGGTACTGCCAAGGTCTCTATGGAACTGCGCGAGCAGGTTCCTCATCATCTGATTGACATATGTGACCTTTCTGAGCGGTTTAATGTCGTCGATTTCTTTTATGCTGCCCGTCAAGTGTGTGAAGGAATATTGAGCAGGGGTAAGATCCCGATCATTGTTGGTGGGGCGGGTTTTTATTTGCGTGCTTTTTTGTACGGTCCTCCGCCGGGCCCTCCGTCAGTGCCTATCGTGCGCAAGTCGTTAGAAGATGAATTAGAGACGTTGGGCCCTGAGGTGCTATTCCAGCGCTTACAGCTGTTAGACCCTGTCTATTCTTTGTCTATTACTAAGAACGATCGGCAGAAAATCATCCGCGCACTTGAAATCATGACCCTTACTGGTGACAAAGTCAGCCAGCTCGATTGGCGCAAGCAGGCAGCTACGAGCTCCTACGATTTCCGCTGTTGGTTTATTTACCGGCCGAGGGAGATCCTTTACGAGCGTGTGGAAGAGCGGTGTCAAGAGATGCTCGATGCTGATTTTGTCGATGAGGTACGCGCTTTGGAGAATGATTGGCAGTTGCATAACCATCCGCAGGCGTCGCAAGCCATTGGTTATCAACAGTGTCTACGCTACTTCGCTACACAGCAGACGCCCGATGACTATGCAACGTTTGTTGAGGAGTTTTTAGCTGCTTCGCGTCAGTACGTCAAACGTCAGTTTACCTGGTTTCGGAAAGAACCTGTTTTCCGTTGGATCAATGTTGATCTTCACGACCTGGAGACGGCGGCGGAGATTATGATGCAAGATTACAATTGGAGCCTGTAAGGACAGGAAGGGAGACAGGGACAGGAAAGAACCTGTCTCCCTTTCTATCGGTTATTTACAACAAGGCTGTTGGAGGATGGGAGTGTGGTCTTGTTCTTGTATCTGCTGGCTGTCGGGAACGAAGATCGTCTCGCCTTCTGTGTATGTGCGTAGGATGTTGTAGAGAGGGTCGCGTTGTGCCGGTTCATATCCTGCTTGTCGTATCATGGAGGTGATTCCGTTGTGGTCTGTTTTACTGATGAAGTTGGCAGCGCGGTGGACGTTTTCTTCTAGGATGATACCACCAAAGTCATCGGCGCCGTAGTGTAGGCAGTCGATGCCTGTCTGTTTGCCTTCGCTAAACCATGACGCTTGGATATGGTCGAAGTTGTCGAGGTAGATGCGTGAGAAGGCGATGATGCGCAGGTAGGCATCTTTGCCTGCCCAGTTTTTTACCTTCCTACGCAACGCTGTCCTGTCCCTTTTGTAGCTCCAGGGGATGAATGCAGTGAATCCAGGGTTCTTGTCTTGTGCTGTACGTAGGGTGTCGAGGTGGATTAGTATGTCTTCGGGCTCCTCTACATGGCCGTACATCATCGTTGCCGTCGAGCGGAAGCCGATGTCGTGAGCTGTCATGTGGACATCTATCCACACTCCGGGCGCCATTTTCTTTGGCGAAATCGCTTGGCGGACACGCTCGGAGATGATCTCTGCTCCTCCGCCGGGGAAGGAGCGCTGTCCTGCGTCGTACAGGGCTTGTAGCACTTCTCTTATGCTCTTCTTTGATATGCGTGCGCAGTTCCATATTTCTGGAGCAGAAAAGAAGTGAGGGTGTATTTCTGGATATCGTTCACGTGCTGTTTTGACGAGGTCGACGTAGTAGTCGAGTTTGAGGTTGTCGTTTAGGCCGCCTTGTAGCAAGACGGTGGTGAGCCCTGCGCGCTTGGCAAACTCAAGGTGTTGCATGACTTCACTGACACTCTTCTCGTAAGTATCTTTGGCCGATGGCCTGCGGTAGAAGGCGCAGAAAGAGCAATCGGCATTACAGATGTTGGTGTAGTTGGGGTTGGAGTCTAGAACGAATGTCACTTGCTCGGTAGGGTTTTTCTTCTTGCGCATCTCTGCAGCTTGTTCTTTCAGCTCCTCTAAGGGAGCGTTGGTAAAAAGATCAAGACCTTGTTCGAATGTAGTACGTTGTGTCATTTCCTTCCTCTGAGTTTTGTGCCGTTTTAACGGTAGCGCGACACTCTTTTTGGGTCAAGAATTTCAAAACATGTATGGGATTAAGTGAATATGGCAGGCTGAAAGCCTGCCATATTTTATTTAACGCTTTAGGTGAGTACAAGTTTAAATTGCATCCACAAAGCTCTGGCCGCTGTAGACTTTATTCCTCAAAGCTTTTAACCTTAGGAGTAGCTAGTTGTATTTTGTTAAGGTGGATTCGATGTCTATGAATGACGTGGAGGCTTCAGCCGATCAAAGAACGGAGAAGAAAAAAGAGCGGCCCCCGTCGTCTGCGCTTGAGCAGGTGAGGGAGGAGTTGGTGAAGATCGCTCTTCCTCAAGACAAATTGAAATATTTGCTTGCCCATCTTCGCTCGTTGCTTGCTGATCGTGATAGCGTTGAATTTAAGCTGTTTTGGGAGGTGCGTGGGGAGTGTGTGGATTTCTTTAAGGAACCGATGCCGCCTTCGTCGAGGACGATATTCTGGAGAGAGTATAGTGAGCTGTGTCAGGAGGCCAGGCGCTTGAAGCAGTTGTATGACGAGCAGGCGAGCTTTGCTGTTGAGCAGATAGAGCTGGCCATCAATGCGTTGGAACAAGATGTCGGTAGTGTGGAAGCGAACCTTGCCAAGATGGATGAGATCGATTTTTCTTTGGAGGCAAGAGTCCTGTCGGGTCGTCGTTCCTTCTATAACGATACGCAGAAGAAACTCTCTCTTTTGAATGCCTATGGTGGGCGTATCAATTCGTTGCGCAAAGAGTTGGCGAAGACAGACATGCGCTTTAAACAAAAAAATAGATTGTTTGCTCGCTTGGCAGGTTGTAGTGACAAAGTCTTCCCCGACCGCAAGGCGTTGGTCAAGGAGATGAGTGAGCAGTTTACCCAGGATGTCGAACGGTTTGTCAGCACAAATTTCTCCGAAGAAACAGTGCAGGGCTCACTCTTCCCTTTGCGCGAAGAGATTAAGGCTTTGCAGGCCTATGCAAAGCTCTTTACATTGAATACAGAGGCTTTTATGGCCACGCGCTCTTCTTTGTCACAATGTTGGGACACGATTAGAAAAACCGGCCAGGAGCGCAAGAAGGAACATGCCGGGTTTGCTGAAGAGTCTAAAAAGGCATCAGATCTTTTGATGGAAGAGATTGGACAGTTGTCGCAACAGTTTGCAGAGAGCAGCCTTCCTCTTGTAGAAGCCCAAGATTGTGCTGCTGCCATATGCAAAAAGATGGCGGAGGTCAACCTTGTGCGCGACGACGTACGTCGTCTGAAAGAAGCGGTATACCAACTCAATACTGCTATTGGTGATGTCGTGAGGTCACAGCAGAAAGAACGCCAGGAAAGAAGGTCGGAAGAGGAGAAGAAGAGGAGAGACAGGGTTGATGCTCTTAAAATGGCTTTTGAAGATCTTGTTGGACAGGCTCCTTCTTTGGATGTTGCTCCCCTTGAGGAGCAACGAGATGCTGCTGTTGGCGAGCTTGCAGAGCTGCAGCTGAACAAATATGAAAAACAGGAGTTTCAACGCCTTAAGAAACGGTTGCAGGATGTTGTGACAGACAGAAAAGAAGAGGCCTTACTTGCTCTTTCTGAAGATAGCAAAGAGAATCTGGTCAATTTTCGAGAAGTGCGGCGCCAGCGCCTTGAACGGCGAGAAGAGGTGCGTAAGCAGGTAGAAGAATACCGACGTCTTCTGGGTGGATCGAGCCTCAATTTTGAAAAATCAATCAGCTACAACGAGATGATGCAAAAGGAAAAAGAGCGGTTGAATCAACTCAATGCGGGTATTAAAGAGGTTGAAAAACAGATCTCTTCCTTACAACAACGACAATGACTGATCATATTTTGGATAGAGAAGAATTCAGCAGGCCCACCTGTCTCGTTGCTTTTGATCTCGACCACACCCTTTTTAAAGGCAACAGCACAGCCTGCCTTGGCCGCTACCTCTATCATAAAAAGGTCTTTACGCTGCCTCAGATTGCTACCTGTATCGGTTACTATTTGATGCACAAGTGGTGTGGCCTTTCCTTACATACCTTGCACACTTCCTTGTTTAACAAATTCTTGCGCGGTTTCTCTGCCGACCTTCTTGCTGAATACATCGACGACTTCCTGCGTATCGCTTTTGCTACCATGCCCTATCCTCCTGCTATGGAACGTTTTGACGAGGCAAAAAAAAGGGGGCACCACACCCTCCTCCTCTCCAATTCTCCTGATTTTATCGTTGCCGCTATTGCTGGTTATCTCGGCTGCAGCGGTTACTACGCGTCCAAATATACTGTTGATGATAATGGTCGATTGGACAAGCTTGAATACCTCGTTGAAGGCAAAGACAAGGCGCGTTTCCTTTTGGAATGTGCAGAAGAGCTCGGCATCTCTATGCAAGAGACGACGGCATACTCCGATAGCATCCTAGATCTGCCTTTTCTTAACCAGGCAGGACGGGCTGTTGCCGTCACTCCCGACCGTGCTTTAAAGCGTATCGCTTTACAAAACCGTTGGGAGATCATATGAGCAGGGAAAAGGTAGGTCTGTACGGTGGGACATTTGACCCGATACACTTTGGACACCTTAACCTCGCTATCGAGATGATGGAAGCACATAGGCTGAACAGACTTTGGTTTTGCCCCGCAGCACTCTCCCCACATAAGACAGAAACTCTACTAACGCCTGCACAACATCGGCTTAATATGCTGCGCCTTGCACTTGAACAGTTCCCTTGTTGTGAGATCCTCGACAGCGAAATCACTAGAGATTCTCCTTCGTATACAGTAGATACAGTTCGGCAATGTGTGAATGATCCAAAGAATAAAGATAAAGAATTCTATCTGATCTTGGGAGAGGATTGTCTCGCCTGTTTTGACAGGTGGAAAAATTCGGAGGAGATTGTATCGAGCGTCTCTCTTTTGATCGGCAGCCGTGGCAAGCGGCAGCAGGCATTGAAGTTAGGGATGGAAAATCTTGACGAGGCGATTGCTCGAGGGCTGACGCCTATGCATAACTTTGAGATTAGTAGCACAGATGTTCGTGAACGTCTCTCTAAAGGGCGTTACTGTGGTCATCTTGTCCCAGCAAAAGTGCTGGACTACATTTGCAAAAACAAACTATTTTTTACGTAAAAGAGAAGAAAAGATGACGAAAAAGCGAATTGTTATTACAGGGATGGGAATCGTTTCGTGTTTCGGAAACGATGTCGATGTTTACTATGATCGGCTTTTAGCAGGTACTAGTGGAGTTAAAAAGATCGAGAAATTCCCCTGTGTCGATTACCCCACGCAGATTGCTGCAGAAGTGGTGGATTTTGACCCTGGAGAGTATGTAGAGAAAAAGCTTGCGCGTCGTGGTGATTCATTTATCAAGTATGCTGTTGTTGCAGGCAAAAAGGCGCTGGAGGCGGCTGGTTTGGCTAAAGAGGGCATGGATGCGTTGGACAAGACGCGCTGCGGGATCATTATTGGTTCGGGTATGGGTGGGATGAGCTTCTTCTTCTCTGGCGTCGAGGCCTATCTCACTAAAGGGTACAAGCGTGTAAGCCCGTTTTTTATCCCTTATGTCATCACGAACATGGCTGGGGCGATGTTGGCTATCGACTTAGGTTTCTCCGGCCCAAACTACTCGATTTCTACAGCGTGTGCTACGGCAAACTACTGTTTTGCTGCCGCTGCTGACCACATTTGGAAGGGCGATGCTGACCTTTTTATTTGCGGAGGAGCAGAAGCGGCAGTGATTCCTATGGGCTTGGCAGGTTTTATTTCGTGCAAGGCTGTTTCTCAGCGCAATGACGAGCCTGAACGTGCGTCACGTCCATGGGATAAAGGACGTGATGGATTTGTCATGGGAGAGGGATCGGGTGTGTTGGTGTTGGAGAGTTTGGAGCATGCGCAGAAACGTGGAGCGCCCATCATTGCTGAGTATTTGGGACACAGCGTTAGTTGTGATGCATACCATATGACAGATCCATTAGAAGATGGTAGTGGTGTAGAGCGCTGTATAAATAATGCTTTGCAGAACGCTGGCGTAGCAAAAGAAAATGTCAACTACCTCAATGCCCATGCGACGTCAACTCCTGTCGGCGATGTTGCTGAGTTAATGGGGATCAAACGCGTTTTTGGCAGCCATTCGAAAAAAATTAAGATGAACGGTACTAAGTCGATGATCGGTCATTGCCTAGGAGCAGCAGCGGGTATGGAGGCGATTGCCTTGCTGCAGGCGATCCGATGCGGCAAGCTTCACCCTACCCTTAATGTTGAAGACCCTGAGCCTATCCTGGATGAGTTTGATCCCGTTCTCAACAAAGCTCAAGATCATGAGATCTCTGTAGGCTTGAACAACTCGTTTGGCTTTGGAGGACATAACTCGTGTATTGTGATTGCACCTTATAATGATGTTGTTTCATAATTTTAACCACGGAACCAGAGAGCTTATTGACTCAGTGGTTTAAGTAATACAGGTCGTTTTGATGTTTAAGAAAGAAGAATCTTATGGAGTGATCCCACTCAAACGTTTGAAGGGAGAGGGTTGGGCTGTCCTTGTTGTCCAACATAACAAGGGACATTGGGCCTTCCCTAAGGGACATGCTGAAGGGGATGAGGAGGCTGTAGAAGCTGCTGCTCGTGAGCTGTTTGAAGAGACGGGGCTTGTTGTTGACGAATGGCTTCCCTTGCCCCCTTTGCAAGAGTCCTACTCTTTTGATCGAGAAAACGACCATACGGACAAACGTGTGACCTACTTCGCAGCAACGGTGTCGGGTGATATCGTGCTGCAGCAAGAAGAGGTGGTCAATGCAATATGGATGGCGCTTGAAGAGGCACAAGAGCGGATAACTTTCCCCGAAGCCAAGGAGCTATGTAGCAAAGTCATCGCCTCCCTTTAGCAGCCACAAAATGTTGTCATCTTTTCTTTTGGCTGTGGCTGTGGCGGTTGATTGTCGTGAGATTTATCTGATAATTGGCTTGGTGTGTCAAGTGCATTAGAAGACGAGTGATTCCCATTATTCGGCCTAGACGAGTTTACTAAGCCCTGACGGGGTGAAACGGGGGGGGCGGAGGGGAATAATGGAGGGGCTCTCTTGCTCGCTGTGAGTAGCGAGTTTTCCACCTCCGTAATCCGGCCTTGGTAGTAGACATTTTTTTGCAAAAGCGTTAGAATCGCCTTTTGTTTGCTACATGGCTCTCCGTTCATCATGGGTTTGTTTCCTGCCTCGTTCCACTCGATTTCTGTAGAGTTGATACGGTTTAATAGATCAAGCTGTCGATCTATCTCCTCTTCTAGCTGGCAGATTTTGCTGTCACTCTCTTCTTTATACTGCCTCAGAGCAGATGTAGCTATTGTAAAATCGTTGCTAAGTTGCTCATTTTTTGCTTCTTGTTCTTGCAAATCTTTTTTGAGCTTTTCGGTTGCTTTGTCTTGAGAAGAAGAAGGAGATGGCTTTTCACTCTTTGTTGGCTTTTCATCATTTTGCGGGGATTCCTGCTTCAACTCTTTGAACAGCGCTTCTGCTTTCGTGTTTGCTTTCGATACAGAAAAGAGCCCTAATAAGCTAACCCCAACTCCACGTAGCTGGTAGAATAGAGTATGCCAGGCATTAGACGTCCTCAGAGTGTAGTAGCTGTTCCAACACATCGTTGGCCATAGCAAGGTGCGTAAGACGGCCATTGCTGTAACGTGCACAACTTCTGCTATTCCTTCGAGAAGAGGGGCTATGAAACGGCTGTGTGCATGGAGAAGGTCTTTGTGGTGAAGGCGTAAAACAGGGATTTTGTTGGCGTCGCACTTGGGGGCAACAGTAGGGTCGGAAAAAAATATATTCATCTAGTACCTTGTCCTAGCCTATCACTATTAGGCTGTACGGTAATGGTCCTCTATTTGATCCAAGGAAGAAAAAGAGGCGTTGAGGTCTTTTAACCTTCCTGTGCTCAGGTCGTACACCCAGGCGTGTACACAAAGATGCTTTGATGATTTCCACGCTTTCTGAACAATGGACGTGTGGCATACGTTCTTCACCTGTTCGAATACGCTGATTTCCACAAGACGTCGGAACCTCTCTTTCAAAAGGGGAAGCGCTTTCAGTTCTTGGGCATAGGTAGTAATGATATCGCGTATATTGCGCAACCAGTTGTCTACAAGCCCCAGCTCCTCATTCTCTAAAGCAGCCAAAATACCTCCGCAGCCATAATGGCCACAGACGATGACGTGCTCAACCTTCAGCTTCACTACAGCAAACTCAAGAACGGATAAAAAGCTGAAGTCGGTATGGATACAAAGGTTTGCTATGTTGCGGTGTACAAAGAGCTCGCCCGCCTCCAACCCGACAATCTCGTTTGCAGGAACACGACTGTCGGAACAGCCTATCCAAAGATAGCGTGGAGATTGCTCTTTAGCAAGAGAATTGAAAAAGTTGGGGTCTTTTGCAAGCGATTGCTCTACCCACAAATCATTGTTCTTAAAAAGCCGCGGCAGCTCTTTCATATCATCCTCTGATCATTTCAGGATAGCGGGTGATGAGAATCGAACTCACGACGCCCACCTTGGGAAGGTGACGCTCTACCACTGAGCTACACCCGCATCAGAACCGTTTGTAATATAAAGAGCTCTCTCCTTTTTTGACAAGACGCTCTTTACTGAACGTGAATTC
>JAFITR010000036.1 GCA_017116025.1 Simkania negevensis | reverse complement strand
CATTTGGGCTGATGGGAGCAGCTGGATAGGTTGATCAGAAGAAAAAAAAGGGGAAAGATGACAAACCATCTTCCCCCTGCATTGAAATAATTTTTCATCGAATGATTGAAGCGATGATTAGTGCGAGTGTGCTGTTGTTGATTTAGCCGCTGCGATAGCAACCACGGCAGCAGCAGCGGCAGCAGCGCCCGCGCCTAGGCCAATCCATCCCCCTGCAGTTAGGCCAGTGGCAGTGGCAGTAGAACCAGCAGAGCCAGCAGCAGTCTCGAAACCAGTTTGTGAAACGAAGTCGTTAACGTTCCACTCTTGTGGGGCTTGTGCTCCTCTCTCTGGGGCAGCTGTGAGTGTTGTTATATTGACCATTGCAACAATGGCCGTAGCTAAAGCGATGATTTTTTTCATATTACGAACTCCCTCTTTAAAGTAGGTGTTTAAACATACAACTATGGCAGCAGTGTATGTCACAATTGTGCGATTTGGCGCAAATGCTTTTTTCTTGGTATCGCAGTTTTTTGTCTTTTTTATCTGCTTCTGACGACTTTGAGAGAGAGGAATGCTTGGTTGAACACTTCGATGTATTTGAGGAATTCCTCTTTTGCTGCTGAGACGGTGAGGTGGTGTGCGTAGCCGTCTTTGAGCAGGATGCCTTGAATGTAGCGGGTCTCTTCTTCGTTGTTTTCGACATCGCAAGAGAAGAGGTGAACCGTTTCTGAAGAGACTTCCATTGTCCCCAGGTAGCTGGCGTCTTTGGTGTAGGGGAAGATAGTGATCTCCTCTAAAGAGTTGTCGAGATACTCTTTGTCGGAGCAGGTGTATGGCGTGGTGACGAAGTTGATCACCGGCCGGCTCTGTTGCCAACTTTTTCCTACGACGATGATCGAGGCGTTGGAAAGAGGGGTCTCTTTTGTCGTGTACCACCATCGTTTTGGGTAGTCGAATGTTACTTGCGGCAGAGCGTCTAAGGTGGAGCAAAGGGTGGTAGAGAGTAGAAGGGCGGTAGTGAGTGTAGTGGATGCGATGAACATGGTGGGCATTATGGATGCGATGGGCATTATGGACAATGGAGTTTTGTATTACTACCAGAGAGCCAGAGAGAAAAATTTTCTCTTTGGCTCTCTGGTAATAGTGCAACGAAGTTGTTTGGTCTTGCACAAATAGGGGTGAGGGCGATATGTTGGAGAAAATTTTATCGTTCCCATGGAGTTGTCGGCGATGAAGACGTTAGAGACGAGCGAGGAGAAGATAGGCCAGATTTGTAGGCAGATACGGGACGAGACGTTGGAGCCTGCTAGGGAGGAGGCAGCGGCAATTGTTGCTGCTGCGCGCAGTGAAGCGCAGGCGTTGGTTGTCAAGGCAGAAGCTGAGGCAGAGGCTCTTTTTGTTGTTGCTAAGGGGAAGATAGAGAAAGAGCGGGAGGTGTTTACCTCTTCACTTTGCCAATCTGCACGCCAAGCGCTGGACAGATTGAGGCAGGAGATTGAACAGAGGTTGTTTAACGATGAACTGGGGACGCTGCTGTGCGAGGGATGGTCTGATGGTGAGGTGATCGCTAAGCTAGTGGACGCTGTTGTCCAGAGTATTGAGCGCGATGGGGTGAGTGGTGATTTCTCTGTCGTTATCCCTAAGGCTGTCCCTGCCGATAAAGTCGCCGCTTCTTTAGTTGCGAGTGTTGCTGCTAAAGTTTCTGCACAAGGGGGGCTTCAAGTCGCCAGCTTCGGTGGAGGTATACAGGTGAAGATGAAAGACAAGAAGATGACGTTGGACCTGTCCGATGCAGCGCTTAAAGAGCTCTTGATGGCCTATGTGCGCAAGAGCTTCAGAGAGTATTTTTTCTCTCCGTCTCGCTGATTCTCTGGTTTAATCAATGGATGTTGCTGATGGAGACGACTTACTACTATTTTCTTGCTAGCCTGCTGCCTCAACTTGAAATGGGACATCCTCCAGCTTTGCACTATTCCGACCTGCTCCCCCTCTTGCGTGAGAACCTCACCGAAAGAGATTTTTCTCTTGTTGAGGTGATGCGTCGCTTGACGGACCTCGACAATATCCGTGCGCTTTGGTTGGAACGGGGTGTGGATCCTAGAGGCAACTTTACTGGGGTTGAACTGGAGGAGGCTTTGAACGATGGTGAGGGGCTGCCGGACTACGTCTACACTTTTATGCGTCAATATGACAAGCTGGTGGAGCGTTTGCGGCGCTATAGCAAGCTGTACGTCGCCTATTTTCGCGAAGAGGGGGAGGAGGCGTGTGGCTTTTTAGCGCGCTACCTGCGTTTTGAACGGGAGTGGCGCCTGGTGTTTGTCGGTTTTAGGGCCAAGAAGGCGGGCAGGGACCTTGCCGTTGAGCTGCAGGACGAGGATCCGTATGATCCTCTTGTCGCCCAGCTGATGGCGCAAAAAGATGGTAAGGTGTTTGATCCTCCGTATGGGTATGAGCTGCTGCGTCCGTTGTTTGAAGAGCATATGGACGCGCCTTTACTCCTTCACAAAGCGTTGTGCGAGTACCGCTTTGGCTATATAGAGAAGATGAAAGAGAGAGAGCTTTTTTCAGTCGACGTTGTCTTGGGTTATTTTGCTCAACTCTCTCTTGTTGAGCGTTGGATCGAGCTGGATTCTGACGAGGGCAAACAAGTGGTGAATAGAATAGTATAGGGTTAAGATCAATGACGACAATGGCAGAGACGCGAGGAGAGGTAGTACAAGCGTTTGGGAACTTGTTACAAGTTCGCTTTGATGGGAATATCCGTCAGGGGGAGGTGGCTTTTGTTGAAGTCGAAGGCCTACGATTAAAGGCGGAGGTGATAGAGATCCTCGGTAACGAAGCGAAGATACAGGTGTACGAAGATACGCGGGGTGTCAAGTTTGGCACCCCTGTGACTTTTACTCATGAGTTGCTTGAAGCAGAGCTGGGGCCGGGGCTTTTGACATCGATCTATGATGGCTTGCAGAACCCTCTCGAAGACGTCGCTGCTGCTTCAGGTTTCTTTTTGCCCCGTGGCGTATACCTTAATGCCGTTGACAGAGAGAAACATTGGAATTTCTCTCCTGTAGCCAAAGAGGGTGACAGGGTTAAGCGCGGCGATACGATTGGCACCACTCTCGAAGGACGCTTCCACCACCGCATCATGGTGCCTTTTTCTTTGCAGGGCTCCTACAAGATCAACTGGGTTAAGGGGCCGGGTACCTATTCTGTCACCGAGCCGATAGCACGTCTTGAAGACGACCAAGGGCGGGAGCACCAGGTGGCAATGTTGCAGAAGTGGCCGGTGAAGATGCCGCTCTTTCAAGGGGAAAAGGTCAAAGCGTCGGAGATGATGCGGACGGGGTTACGTATCATCGACACACAGTTTCCTATGGTCAAAGGCGGTACATTTTGTACGCCGGGGCCTTTCGGCGCAGGGAAAACCGTTCTACAGCACCATCTAGCCAAGTATTCTGCTGTCGATATCGTCATCGTCTGTGCTTGTGGAGAGCGCGCAGGAGAGGTTGTTGAAGTATTGCGTGAGTTCCCTCACCTCACTGACCCACACACGGGAGAGTCGTTGATGGAGCGTACGGTGATTATTTGCAACACTTCGTCGATGCCTGTTGCTGCTAGGGAATCGTCGATCTATATGGGTGTTACTATTGCCGAATACTATCGCCAGATGGGTTTGGGTGTATTACTTTTGGCCGACTCGACATCACGCTGGGCACAGGCGTTGCGAGAGATGTCTGGCAGGCTTGAAGAGATCCCCGGCGAAGAAGCCTTCCCTGCCTACCTTGCTTCGCGCATAGCAGCGTTTTACGAACGGTCGGGAGTGGTGATGTTTGATGATGGTAGCAAAGGGTCGTTGACGATTGGCGGGGCGGTATCGCCTGCAGGGGGGAACTTCGAAGAGCCTGTCACACAGGCGACGCTCTCTGTCGTCGGTGCCTTCTACGGTCTTTCGCGTGCACGTTCCGACGCACGTCGCTACCCTGCAGTAGACCCGTTGATCTCCTGGTCGCGATATGTTGATGCTGTAGGTCGTGAGCTTGACGTTGAGGTCTCAGGCTGGGTAGGGATGGTCGAGGGGGCGGCTGAGCTGTTGGCCACAGGCGATGAGATAGGAAAGCGCATGGAGGTTGTTGGCGAAGAGGGCACGGCGATCGACGATATGGTCGTCTACCTCAAAGCGGAGCTGTACGACTTTGTCTACCTGCAGCAAAACGCATTCGACGCAGAAGATGCATATTGTCCGTTGGAGCGTCAACTTGCTCTATTTCAGCTTATTAGCCGTATCTTTAGGCAAGAGTTTGTTTTTAAGGCCCATGACGATGCGCGCAGCTTTTTTAATGCGTTGCAGAATAAAGTTAAGAACATGAACTTCTTGGCTTCTGATTCCAGTGAGTATCACCGAGCTAACGAAGAAATCGAAGAGATGCTTGCGGGCAGCGGAGAGAAGCGATGAAGACCTATCACGATAGAATCAACGACATGAAGGGGAACCTGATCACTGTCACCGCTACAGAGATTGCTTTGGGTGAGCTTGCTGAGGTAGAGCTTGCCGACGGAAGGAAGACGTATGCTTCTGTCTTGCGCATCAATGATGACCAGGTGACGTTGCAGGTTTTTGGCGGCACGCGCGGTATCTCCACCGGCGACCGCGTCACCTTTTTGCGCCGCCAGATGGAAGCACTCTTTGGTCGCTCACTCCTCGGCAGGCGCATAAGTGGTACAGGAAAGCCTATCGACGGTGGCCCCGACCTGCTAGGCGAAGAAATCGAGATCGGTACTCCCTCTTTCAATCCGACAAAACGAATCATCCCCCGTGAGATGGTGAAGACGAACATCCCGATGATCGACGTCTTCAACTGCCTTGTCAAATCGCAGAAGATCCCGATATTCTCTATACCAGGAGAGCCTTACAACCCGTTATTGATGCGTATCGCCAACCAGACCGATGCCGATGTTGTGATCATCGCCGGCATGGGCCTTACCTTCGACGACTACCAGGGCTTTATTGACAATGCTGAACAGGCGGGGTCGATGGCAAAGACGGTGATGTTTGTCCACAGGGCAACAGACCCCGTTGTTGAGTGTCTACTCGTTCCCGATATGGCCCTTGCATGTGCGGAACAGTTTGCTATGCAAGACAAAGACGTTCTTGTCCTGCTCACCGATATGACATCTTTTGCCGATGCGATCAAGGAGATTGCGATCACCATGGACCAGATCCCTTCCAACAGAGGCTATCCCGGATCGCTCTATTCCGACCTTGCCTCCCGCTACGAGAAGGCTGTCGATATCGACGGTAGCGGTTCTGTCACGATCATTGCCGTAACGACGATGCCGGGAGGAGACGTTACCCACCCCGTTCCAGACAATACGGGCTACATCACCGAGGGACAGTTCTATCTACACAACAAGATGATAGACCCTTTTGGATCGCTATCACGCCTCAAACAGCTTGTCATCGGTAAAGTTACTCGCGAAGACCATGGCGATATCGCCAACAATATGGTGCGGCTATATGCCGAGTCGAAGAAGGCGAAAGAGCGCGAGTCGATGGGGTTCAAGTTGTCCAAGTGGGATGAGAGACTTCTCAACTATGGTAACCTCTTCGAAGAGCGGTTTATGAGCTTGGATGTCAACCTTGCGTTAGAAGCTGCTCTCGACCTTGGATGGAAGACGCTGTCGGAGTGTTTTGAGAGTAACGAGGTGGGAATCAAAGAGTCGCTAACAACAACATATTGGCCCGGGGGATAAATGTTTACCACCGAGACACAGAGAAATTTTTCTCTGTGGTAAACAAGACATATAGAACGAGCTCATAGCTGTAGGTATAGGTGTGGCGGAAGTGAAGTTGACAAAGAATGAGTTGCGTGCCCAGCAGGTAAAACTTGCCCAGCTGGAGCGCTACCTGCCGACGCTACAGCTGAAAAAAGCGATGCTCCAGACGGAGGTCAACTACGTACGTCATGAGATAAAGGCACTGGCGCAGGAGTTCACACGAGAGAAGGGTGTGGTCGAAGGGTATAGTGCGCTTGTATACGAGATGAGTACCCCCACTGCTGAGCAGGTTACTGCGGTTGAAAAGGTTGCTAAACGGTATGAGAATATTGCCGGCGTCGACATCCCCTTCTTTGAAGGGATCGCTTTTGAAGAGGTGAGCTACTCCCTCTTCGATACACCACCTTGGCTTGATGGTGTTATCGATGGGCTGCGCAAGGTCGTCACTGCTCATGCTAAGGTTGATGTTGCAGAGGAGAAGAAGGCGGCACTAGAAAAGGAGCTGAGGGAGGTCTCTATACGCGTTAACCTCTTTGAGAAAATCATGATACCGCGCTCCAGACAGAACATCAGAAAGATCAAGGTCTTCTTGGGTGACCAGGAACTCGCCGCTGTTTCACAGGCCAAGGTGGCAAAAAACAAGATAGGGAAAAAAAGATGAGGATTGATTGCGACAAGCACCTCTTTATCGGCCCGGCCAGTGGCTCGGAGGACTTTTTCTCCTCTGTGCAAAAGCTGGGGGCGGTGGAGTTCATTACTTCGGCGTCAACAACTCCTCCTCCTCCTGATGAGATACAATTGATTGAGAAGGCGATAGGTATTGTTCGTGGTCAGCCTACGGTGGATCAGGAGGAGAATCTTGTTGCCATCGATGTTGATCGCCTTGCACAAGAGATCGTTGCCGTGCGCGACCGCCTTGAAGCGTTGTACGAAGAAACGAGGGTGCTGCATCAAGAGATTCCTCGTGTCGAAATCTTCGGCGATTTTTCTGTTGAACAGTTGCGCGAGATAGAAGGTATGTCAGGACGTTTGTTTCAGTTTTTTTATACGAAGAAGCTGGACCAACTCGACCTGACAGAACACCCTGAGCTCATCTACGTCGGTCATATGCACGATCTTGACTACCTCGTGGCGATCAGCAAGGGAAAAAGATCATACGACGGGTTAGTAGAAGTTGTCATCGATCGGCCTATCGGAGTGCTGTTGAAAGAAAAGGAGCGCGTCGACAGCGAGATATGCGAAACAGAAGAGCGTCTTAAGGAGTATGCGCGGTTTAACCACTACCTGCACGAGCAGCTGTTGATCAAACTCGATACCCACCACCTCATCAATGCTAGGGGATTAGCGCGTTCGTATGCTGACGATACCCTTTTTGTTGTAGAAGGCTGGGTGGCGCGTTCCTCGGCAGATGTGGTCAGTCGCTTCGCTGCACGCCGCGGTGTCTATTACGAAGAGGTTGCTGTTGAAGAGAACGACCGCGTCCCTACCCACCTTGAAAACCGGGGAATGGGGAGAATCGGTGAGGACCTTGTTCACATCTATGACACCCCTTCGACGACGGATAACGATCCGTCAAAATGGGTGCTGCTGTTTTTTGCTCTCTTCTTCGGTATCATCATGGGCGACGGTGGCTATGGCGTGAGCTATCTCGTTATTGCCGTTTTTCTCTACTTCCGCTTTTTCCATATTAAAGGTGGTGGTAAACGTGTGATCAAGCTTGCCTTGATCCTTGCTGTATCTTGCGTGGTATGGGGGATTTTGACGGCTTCCTTCTTCGGCCTTGACTTTAGTATCAAGAGCGATGTCAAACGCTACTCTCTGATGATGTGGGTGGTAGAAAAGAAGGCGCAATATCTGATGGAACACAAAGACAATGCGACCTACAGAGAGCTTGTCGCCAAACATCCGCAGCTTGCTGGGGCAAAGACCTCCTACGACTTTATCGCCTCTGTTGAAGAGGTTAAAGATGGTAACCGTCTCATCTACCCTATCTACAACACCTTTTCGGGCAATATCCTCCTGGAGTTCTCACTTTTTATCGGTGTGATCCATATGGCACTCTCTTTTTTGAGAAACCTCAGGCGTAGCTATGCCGGCATAGGGTGGATCCTTTTTATGGTGGGATGCTACCTCTACTTTCCCAGTATACTCAAGAGTCTTTCGTTCAGCCACTACCTCTTTGGCATAGACCCTGTAGCGGGAGCGGAGTGGGGGCTGGAGATCCTCTGTACAGGGGTGGTCCTTGCTGTTATTGTCTCTGTTGTGCAGAAAAAACTTGCAGGCCTTGCCGATATCGCTAACATCATACAGATTTTTGCCGATGCTCTCTCCTACCTGCGCCTCTACGCTTTGGGTTTGGCAGGAGGGATTATGAGTGCTACCTTTAATGAGATGGGAAGCAAGCTGGGATGGTTTTTTGGCGCTATTATCATCTTGCTCGGACACATCGTCAACATCTCGCTAGGGATCATGGGTGGGGTAATCCATGGGCTGCGTTTAAATTTTCTTGAATGGTACCATTGGAGCTTTGAGGGTGGTGGAAAGCGCTTCCAGCCCCTTGCTCTGTTGCATAAAAAGGAGAAGAATGAGTTATGAGTACTGCATATGATATGGTAGGGCCTGCTTTAGCTCTCGGTTTAAGTTGCTTAGGTAGTGCGATAGGTTGTGGTATTGCAGGCATGGCGTCGCATGCTGTGATGAGCCGTGTCGAAGAGGGGCATGGTAAGTTTATCGGTATGTCGGCAGCTCCCTCGTCACAATCGATCTATGGCTTTATCCTTATGCTGTTGATGGCACAAAGCGTCAAAGCGGGTGAGCTTGGTGCTCTCTCCGCCATCGGTATCGGCTTTGCTTCGGGTTTGGCGATCATGGTGTCAGCCATCTACCAAGGCAAGTGTGCCGCTTCTGGTATACAAGCTTCAGCACGAGAGCCTGCCATCTTTGGTAAGTGTTTTGCCGCCGTGGGAATTGTCGAGTCGTTTGCTCTTTTTGCCTTCGTCTTTGCTCTCCTCATTATCTATTAAAAGGAGACGTGGGAATGCGTAAAGAGAAGGACTCACTTGGTGAAGTTGAGGTCGCTGACGAAGCCTATTATGGAGCTCAGACGCAGAGGTCCAAGGAGAACTTTAAAATCGGCGACGAAAAGATGCCGATGGCGCTGATCAGAGCTTTCGCTGTCGTTAAAAAGGCTGCTGCTATCGTCAACGCTGAGCTGGGCCTCCTTCCCAAAGAAAAAAAAGAGGTGATCAGCACGGTGTGTGACGAGATCCTTGTCGGAGAGATGGGTGCCGATCAATTCCCCCTCGTCGTCTGGCAGACGGGGTCGGGCACGCAGACGAATATGAATGTCAACGAGGTCATCAGCAACCGGGCTATCGAGCTGATGGGAGGCGTCAAGGGGTCTAAAGATCCTATCCACCCCAACGACGATGTCAACAAATCGCAGTCGTCTAACGACACCTTCCCGACAGCGATGCACATCGCTGCCAAGACGGCTATCGTCAATGAGCTCCTTCCCTCTTTACGTACCTTCCAGGATGCCCTGACAGAAAAATCTGTGGCATTCAAAGAGATCATCAAAACAGGGCGTACCCATATGATGGACGCCACACCCCTCTCGTTAGGACAGGAGTTCGGAGGATATGCTGCGCAAGTAGGCTTCTCTGTTCGTGCGATTAATCATACGCTCGCACACCTCTCGGAAATTGCCTTAGGAGGTACTGCAGTAGGTACGGGCCTCAACTCGCCTGATGCCTTCCCACAACGCGTTGCTGAAGTGATCAGTGAGTTGACAGGAATAAAGTTCATCACAGGGTCGAATAAATTCGAAGGGCTTGCTGCCCACGACGCTATCGTCGAGGTCAGCGGTGCATTGCGGCAGACGGCGTGTGTCCTCTTTAAAATCGCTGATGATATACGCCTCATGGCTTCAGGACCGCGCTGCGGCTTTGGCGAGCTTATCCTCCCTACCAACGAACCTGGATCGTCCATCATGCCAGGTAAAGTCAACCCTACACAGAGCGAAGCACTCACTATGGTGGCAATACAGGTGATGGGAAATGATGCTGCTATCGGTTTTGCCGGATCACAAGGCGACTTCGAACTCAATGTCTACAAACCAATGATGATCTACAACTTGCTTCAGTCGATTGTCTTGCTTGCACAAGGCGCTCAAAACTTCACCGACAAGTGTGTCAACGGTATCGAACCCAATATCAAACGCATCGCACACCACCTCGAAGAGTCGCTGATGCTTGCTACCGCACTCAATACACATATCGGATATGATAAAGCCGCTCTTATCGTTAAAAAAGCCTACACAGAAAATACCACACTCAAACAAGCAGCAATAGAGCTGGGTATGCTCGACGAAAAAACCTTCGATGAAATCGTCGATCCTAAAAAAATGGTTAACCTTCACCGTTCATAAAATATTTGACAAATAAAGATTTTTTTGCTACAATTAGTCTGTTCAAACGTTACTGGGAAGAGCGGCTCTTTACATATAAATTAATTGAAATTCTGCTCTCTATCGGTTATAATATAGTTGTAGGCTGTGGGTGGTTTGTTCTTTTTTCTCTTGAAAAGACTGGGGAGCTTTTTCGGGAGTCATCCATAAGCTGTTATAAATTAGGGGGATAAAAAATGCCAGGCGACATTCAATCAAATCATGATCCTGTATCACATGCGGAGCAGAAGCGGCTTACTGAGGGTGCACAATTTCACGCTGCTGTGGAGATTCGTAAGAAGGCTGTTGGTAAGAAGGGGGACGAACTTGTCGATTTTTCTAAAGGTTGGCCAAAAAGTGAGGGGTCAATGTTATCGCAGGCTCCTCTTCTTAAAAAACCGCTTCCTCTGAAGGATCTTGAATCGAAGTCGCAGACAATTTTGGCCGATATGAATAACTATGCTTCTATGGTTACAAGTGCTTTGAATTCGCCGTTGAGTCGTATGTTGGTTATGTTTAATGAAATAGGAAACCGGTTAGTGAATGCCAACACGGTAGGTGAGCAGGCGCAGATGAAGTATGCCATCTCTGCAACGCACCTAAACAAATCGATGTTCCCTCTGGTTAGACAATTTGTTGTTGGTGGTGCAAAAGCACAGGCAGACCAATACACACAAGACGCTAATATCGCTGGAGCTAGTGCGTTTGCTGGCTTCGCCGGCGGCACTTGCGGTCTGGTCTTCGTAGGAGGATCGATGTTTGCTCCTACAGACGAGGAGAAACTGCCCGGCGAAGAGACGAACAAGTCAAGTGTTACGTCCGACTCTGGCGCCGGTGGCGACGCTGATGCAGGCCCAGCATCTGCACACGCCGGTGGCGCAGGCCCAGTATCTGCACAGCAAGGGCCGCAAAGCCCTACAACAAGTGCTACTACTAATAACACAGCTCCTAGCAATGTTCAAAATGCTGGTGATCAAACTGCTCAAGCAGGAAGCAGTGATCAAACAGGCAGTTCTACTCAGGCAGATGACAGGTCTGGCAAACCTGGCGACGATGATACGAAGAATGCAGAAGGAAAAAAGGCCGTTCGTAGGGAGTATTCGTGGAAGGAGAAAGTTGGTCAATTTTCTCAGAAGATGGTGCAGACCCAGAATCCATTTGGACAGATGTTTAACGCAGTGTCTAGTACGATGCAGATAGCGTATAACAAGCAGAAGGCAACAGATACGTTAAACGCAGGTACCGAAAATGCCAGTAAATCGCAGTTGGATATGGAGACGACACTGACTGGACAGATGCATAGCACATCGGGTGAGCAGAGGCAGTCGGATCAAAGTAACGTGGATAAGATATTACAAGAACTCCATAGCATAATGGATGCCTTAATGAACCAATCTATTTCGCGAATGATGACAGCATAGAGAAGATTACACCTCTATCAGACATGCGTGCCGGCCTTTGGCTTTTTCGCCA
>JAFITR010000035.1 GCA_017116025.1 Simkania negevensis | reverse complement strand
GAAAAGCACTCCTTTTTGTGTGAGGCGGACGCGCCCTTCCCCTAGTTCAACGACTCCTTGGTCTGCAAGGGTATGTAACGTTTTCCACAGCTCCTCAGATAGTTCACACCCTACTTCTTCCTCAAGACTTTTCAGGTCGACCCCTTCCAAAAGGCGCAAAGCAATAGCGATTCTTTCTCGTAGAGCGGCTTCCTTCCCGAGCTCTTCTTCGAAGTTCACTGCGCTGTGTCCCTCTTTCAACGCATCACAATAGCTGTTGATGTTGGCGATATTGCTGTATCTTTTTCCCTTCCAAAAACTAGAAGCTGAAGGCCCCAATCCGATAAAAGGACGGCCTTGCCAATATCCTGTGTTGTGGACCGATTCTTTGCCTTCTTTGGCAAAAGCAGAAACGTCATACTGCCTCAAACCTGCCTCTATAAAGAGCTCTTGGGCCATCTTGTACATGAGCAGGCTCTCCTTGTCGTTAGGAGAGAGCCGCTTGAGCTGCTTCCTTTTTTTGTAAAAGGCTGTATGAGGTTCGATTGTAAGGTTGTACAAAGAGATCTGGTCAATGGGTAGGGCGATGGCACGACGTAAGCTTGCCTCCCAGTGTTTCAGTGTCTGGTTAGGCAGGTCGTACATCAGGTCGATGGTGATGTTTTTTATCCCCGCAGAAGAGGCTGTAAGGACCGCTGCCTCGGCGTCTGCACTGCTGTGCGTTCTCCCCAATCCTTTCAACAGGAGATCGTCAAAGCTTTGCACCCCTATGCTGATGCGATTCACCCCTGCATGGCAGAAGGCTTCGATCGCCTCTGTTGTTACGTCTTCAGGATTCACCTCTAACGTTGTTTCAAAGGGTTCCTTGCGCTTTGGACAGCTAGCGATCACACCATTGATCGTAGTCTCTATCCTCGATGCGCCGAAAAGCGCCGGCGTGCCCCCTCCAAAATAGAGAGAGACAAGCTGTCTGTCCATAAAAAGATCTTGATAGCAGCCGCATTCGGTAAGAAGCGCATCTAGCAGTTTTGTTTTAAGAATTTCTTTGTCTGGAACGACGTAAAAGTGGCAGTAGGGACACTTTTTCGTACAAAAAGGCAGGTGGATGTAAAGGCTAAACAGCGACACAAGTTGCCCCGCATAACCTACTCACCATTCATCAGAATCGGGATCGATAATCCCGCGTCGCCACCTATTTGGATTCATGAAAGGGTCTTCAATATCCTCTTCTTTGTCTGTGGTCGTTTCGTCAGAATCTGCGTTGTCGCTGCTTCCTCCCTCTTCGACGCCAATAGCGTCTGTGTCCAGGCCAATGCTCTCGGTCGATTCATTGCCGCTGTCAACACCGGGCATTGTTGGTGTCTCCAAATACGACGTGCGTGCTCCATGCTTGCGTGGAACGCCATATTCCACAGGATCCCCGTGTTCTCTTAGAAACTGGAGACGCTTCCTTTCCTCTTCGATCTTTCCCGCGATGAGCCCTATCTCCTCCTTGTGCTTTGTGATATCTTTCTTCGGTACCAATCCTAAGCGCAACCATTCATTCAAGTCGTTCAGCTCGTTCTCTAGCTTTCGTAAACGTTCACTTTTCATATATAATAGGGCCTTTACATCAAAAAAAAGTCAGTTGCGCCTATATATCACAGAGCAACAATACAATTCAAATAGTATTTTTTTTATAGAGGATATTGCTCATAAATCAGCAGAGAGCTCATTGGCTTTGTGGTGATTTGCGTAACAACGCTGCTGCGGCAATAAGTAGGGCCTCTGCTCCTAAGAATGCATAGTAGAACCCTTCGCCACCGGAGGAAAATCCGTAGGAGTGCATACCTGTGCCAAGGATGTAGTTGACACCGTACCAGGTGAATGTGATGGCGGCAAGGCCGACGATGCTGCCGATAGCGAGGGTGTTTTTGCTGATTTTTTTAAAGGTATAGGCGTGAATAAAGAGCAGATAGGTACAGCTGGAGATAAATGCCCACGACTCTTTAGGATCCCAGTCCCAGAAACGTCCCCAGCTTTGGGCTGCCCAGACACCTCCTAATATCGTCCCTGGTATGAGTAGTGCTGTGCCAATATACATCGTCTGTAGGATGGCTTTGCTCAGCAGATCGCATGCTTTTGTATGCCGCTTTTTGATCCAACGTACGGCAAGGTAGGCATGTCCTAGAGCGCCGCACAGAAGGAAGACACCATAGCTGCCGACGATCATAAGGACATGGATGATCAGCCAGTATTGGGAGTCGAGAACGGCCTGGACGTTCTCCATCTCGAGGTAGAGTTTTGTAACGAGGAGGATGGCAAAGATTACGCTGTTGGCAAGGGATGCACAGAAGAGGAGGAGATTGCTCTTAAAGAAGGTATAGCGCAATACGAGGGCAAGCAGGGCTGCTGTCCATGGAACGTAGAGCACGCTTTCAAACATGTTCGACACAGGAGGGCGGGAAAGGATATAGCAGCGTAGGGCGAGGTAGAAGGTATGGGACAAGAAGGCTATGAGGAAGATTAGAGTAGCAAACCGTCTCGTTTTGGGAAATGCAAAGAAGAGAAGCGATAAGCAATATAGCAGGGCGACAATCAATAGTAGCGGCAGTTTATAATAGAACCCCTCAGCGCTCATCTGTCCCATGGTAGGGTAGTAGAGAGCCTTGCCTTCCGCATACTGGTAGGGTTTGCCAGCAAGGTGGTTTGCATAGTTGGCAACAAGCAATGTTGCTAACTCATCCATATTGTTGCTGCTATATGCCTTCCGGATCTTCCCCCATTCCACATCAGGATATGGAGTAGGGTTGGCCTCGGTCATGTTTTTTGCAGTCAATGCAAGCCAAGAGGCGCTGCTCAGACGTTTCGTCGGCAGAGCAAGCGGTGCATTGTGCAGCTGTTGGTTAGGCGTTGTTGATGCAATGCGTGCCTGCGCTTCCAAAGGACGGAAACGTCCCTTGTACAAGACAGGGATCTCCTCCACTCCGCACCAACCCGTGCCGCTCCAACAAACCAATAGAAGGAACAAGGAAAGACAAACGCGGTTAACGAGGCGGCGGTTAACGAGGCAGCGGTTAACGAGGCCGCGGGAGGAAACGCAAAGACGCAGAGAGCGCAAAGAAACGCAGAGAAAAAAAACAAAATTATAGATAAGACAAAAAAAGACAGATATATTTGATGTTTTGGCACACACTTTTTTCACAAAATTCACTTTATTTATTTTGTATCACTCTCTATTTTTTTCTCTGCGTTTCTTTGCGCTCTCTGCGTCTTCGCGTTTCCTCCCGCCGCCTTGTTAACCGCTGCCTCGTTAACCTTTCGTTGTCCCTTCAACCAGAATAGCAGAACGATCCCTATCGCGACAATAACACCTCCTGGATAGGTCAGCCAATACTTTGCCGGATCATGGTTCACAGCAAACTGTGCCTGTTGTGCTTGCGTCTCTTCTTTGGGAAAGAGACTTGAGAGGTAGAAACGATAGCCGTCAAACGTTTGCAATACTTTATTCATGCTGATCACTGCTTCCCGATCAAGCTGTTGATCATCTGAAAGGGTGACGACACTTTCGAAGCTGTATGGCTGCTCTGTCCCTGGGTAGTTAATTTGGCGTGCATCATGTAGGCGCAGGCGGTAGGGGATCTTCCTATATTGTGGCTGAAAGCGCACAAGGTACTCTCCACCTAGTACAGGCCATTTTAGCCCTCTGCCATACAGATCATAACGCAGAGGTACCTCGTGGACAACACCCCCTTTGCGTGCTTGTATGACAAGTAGTGGGGTGTTCTCTTCGAGCTTCAGTGTAGGTGTAGTAGGAATAAATTTCCGTGCGATGTGGGTAAAGAGAGTGGGGGGTGTTTCTTCTGTGTAGCCGGCGATTTGTGCAAGCCGCTCTAAGGAAGGAGGAATCTCTTGGCGTTCTAACGCCTCTTCTAGTGTCATACCTTGTTGACGTAAGGCCGTTTGTACAGCCTCTTCAATAGCATGGAGTGAGTAGTCCGCAAGCCCTAGCTGCTCACTAATCGCATAGAGCAGCTCGCTCTTTTCGGCGTTGATGTGATCGCTGTGGTGCGTTGGTAGGTGTAAGTAAGGTAGCTTGGCAAAGACGCCATAGCCTAAAAAACCGTCATCGACAAGGACATAAGGACCAAGAGAGCGGTTGTCGTAGCTTGTTGATATCAGCCCGCCCCACTTCGTTACGGTAGATACCGTCTCAGCTCCCCCCTTCTCTTTAATAAACGCTACAAGAGGGCGTGCTCGCGACAGCTCAACAAAAAAGGGTAAGCGGCTCCCTTCTTCAGAGCGATTCCTGCCGCGACCCTCGCCCATCAAAGGGACGACAACATCCTTCTCCTGCCACAACACGTGTAGAGCAGCGTCTATGAGTGAACCATTGTCATTTCTTTTAAAAGAGAGGGCTCCTCTAACAGTAGAACCATCTTGCTCTACACCCTCCAAAAGTGTAGAAAGAGGGGTCGTAAAAAACTTCTGCCCATCAGCAGCAAAAAAAGTAGCCGTAACACCCATCGCAATGACCTGGTGTAACTCCGTTAGCAGATCATCCGTCTCCACTGCATACCAGTCCGCCTCTACTCCTAATTCCGGATGAAATGCCCTCTTTATGCCTCCTTCGTTGTTTTCGCGTGTAACCAGCAACTCTTCACCTAACTCTTCTACATCCAAGATTCCCTTTTTGATCCAATACTCAATCTCTTCTTCAACATGCGGTACCATCCCCACCAGACGAAAAGAGGTCCCGCTGCCATCAGGAACGTTTAACGTTGTACCATACTTCCCAACCATGTGCGGTGTTAATGCAAACCGATGGATATCGCCACCCCTCTCCTCCACATGCAAACCTAGCGTGTTCGACATAAAAATCTCGTCAACAATGCCGCCTTCCAATACCACCATCGAACCCTGTACACCATAAAGTACTTTCAAAATCACCCCCCCAATCACCATCAATAAACCCAGGTGTGTTAACAAAAAAGGCAGGTGCTTCCAGCGAAAAGGCCAACGACGTAACGCTGCAAATAAAATGTTGCAAAATAAACAATACAACAAAAACTCAAAATAGATGCTCGAATAGGTGAAATGCGCAGCAAAAAGATGCGATCCACTATGCGCTTCCAAAAATGTCCCCAACAAGACAAACAAAACAAAAAAGACGATCAGCACAAGCGCAAACCAAATGCTGCCGATAAAGTGGTATGTTTTTTTTATCAGACCGATCATTGCGACGCCACAATCGGTTGAATCAGTTCGAAGGTACGAGCAAAGCGGGTGATATTGCGTGCGTACTCATCGATTTTATTAGCTGGTCCGACAGCTTTAATGGTGTAATCTGCTGTGTATTGTGTGTAGTGTGTGGCGCCATTTTTCTTTGTACGTAGTCGTAGGGTTTGTTCATGTTGTTGATCGATTTGCATGGCCCATGCGAGCACCTTTGTTTTTGTATTGTTGAGGGAGCCTTCGGCTTCGAAGGAGTATCCGTGGAATCCGCCATGTGAATAGGGGAGTATTAAGAGGGTTGTTTCATCGATCTGTTGTAATTGTCTTTGCCAGCGTGCGACTTGTGCCATGGGGGGGATCTTTTGTTTTGCCTCTTTGTTGGGGAATGTGTGGATAGTGAGGTAGATATCGTTATCGATGGTGAAGGCGGCGTTGGGTTGTGTGGTGTCGGCCAGCTGCTGTTGGGTTATGGGATCCGTGCGTATCCAGTGGGAGGGGACGCGTGCGCGGTAGATGTTATCGTCGATGGCTGCGCGCGACGGGAAGGTCTCCCAGGGAAGGAGAGTGGTTCCTGTGGATGTACACGAAAGCAGAACAATGGCAAGGATAGAGGCGATAGGCAGTATGGGCATGAAGACATGATGAACAATACAAGTTTAAAGGGCAGCAGAAAAACGTAAACGTGCAGATGCACGTTTATGTTTTTCTGCTGCCCTTTAAACCTCTCACCATTTAATCTGCGGTTCATGGAACGCTGAACAGTTTGGGGGTAGTGTATGCCGGGGGAGTCATACAGTTTTGCCAGCATGGCGAACATCTCTTTGATTGAGGAGATGTACGACAAATTTCGTGCTGATTCTTCGTCGGTTGACGACTCGTGGTGTCGTTTTTTTGAGGGGGTAGAATTTGCTTCTAAGATTAGTGAAGGCCAATCTCTTTCTTCGACATCGAATGACTTGCGCATCTCCACGCTCATTAACGCCTACCGCTCTTACGGACATCTGTTAGCGCGTTTTGACCCTATCGACCCTGCTCCACGTGCATCTGTCCCGGAGCTTGATTTGGCGACATTAGGTTTTGAAGAAGATGAGCTGAACGAAACCTTTCCTACTTGCGGTTTGCTGGACGAAAAGTTTGCCCCTCTGAGTAAAATCATCGAGGTCCTTCGTGAGATATATTGCAACAAGGTGGGTTTTGAATTTGTAGGGTTGCAGAATGTGGAGATGGAGGAATGGATAGAGGAGCGTGTAGAGGCTGTGCGCTGCTCTCCTCTTCTCTCTATGGAACAGAAGAAGGCGATTCTTCAGCACTTGAATAAGTCGGAGCTGTTGGAGTTGTTTCTTCATACCAAGTACGTAGGGCAGAAACGCTTTTCTTTAGAAGGAGCAGAGACACTCATCCCGATCATTGCAGAGGTTATTGAGCTGGGTTCTGTCAGTGGGCTGAAGGAATTTGTCATCGGTATGGCACATCGTGGCAGGCTGAACGTATTGGCCAACATCCTCAACAAATCCTATTCGACCATCTTTCACGAGTTTGAGGAGAACTACTTGCCTGGGCTGTCTGAAGGTAGTGGAGACGTTAAATACCACAAGGGGTTCTCTGCCGATATCATCACACGTGGAGGGCGACAGGTACACGTCTCCCTCACCGCCAACCCTAGCCATCTTGAGGCAGTCAATGCCGTTGTCGAAGGTCAGGTAAAGGCGAAACAGGTGCTCAAGGGCGACGTCAACCAAGAAGAGATCCTTCCTCTCCTTATCCATGGTGATTCTGCCATCAGCGGGCAGGGCACCATCTACGAATGTCTACAGCTTTGCAACCTTCCAGGGTATTCTGCTGGGGGAACGATACATATCGTCATCAACAATCAGATCGGCTTTACCACAACGCCTAAAGAGTCGCGTTCGACACGCTACTGTACTGATATCGCCAGAACTTTTGGTGCCCCCGTCTTCCACGTCAATGGAGAAGATCCGGAGATGTGTATCTTCGTCACCGATCTCGCCGTGCAGCTTAGACAAAAGTTCCATTGTGACGTCTTCATTGACCTCAACTGCTACCGCAAATATGGCCACAACGAAGGAGACGAACCCTTCTTCACACAGCCTCTCGAGTACAAACTCATTCGACAAAAAGCTTCGGTACGACAAATATATCGCGACTCTCTCGTTCAGCATGGCGTGTTGGAAAAGCATATAGCACATCAGCTGGAAGAAGAGTTTAACGGCAGCCTTAAAACCGACCACGAGGGGTCTAAGCTGTTCGAAACAGCCCCTCCTGCAGACCTCTTTAAAGGGCCTGTATGGAAAGAATTTGTCCGCACCTCCGAAAAAGAGATAAACCGACCTTTTAAGACACAGGTACCTCAGAAGACCCTCAAGGCTCTAGCCAAATCTTTTTGTGCCGCTCCTGAAGGGTTTAACATCCACAAGAAGATAGCAAGGCTCAACGAAGACCGTTTCAAGATGGTTGGAGGCAGTGCGAAAAAGAAGACGATCGATTGGGGTATGGCGGAGATGCTTGCTTTTGCTTCTCTTCTTGCCCAGGGCAAACACATCAGGCTGTCGGGACAAGACTCGCGCCGCGGGACCTTCAGCCACCGTCACGCGATGTGGGTTGACCAGGATAGCGGCAAACATTACTTTCCCTTAAGCCATCTCAAGCCCGGCCAGGGCCGCTGCCACGTATACAATAGTATACTGTCTGAGTTCGCTGTCCTCGCTTTCGAATTTGGATATTCCCTCTCATATCCCGATGCACTTGTTATCTGGGAGGCACAGTTCGGTGACTTTTGCAACGGAGCACAGGTTGTTATCGACCAGTTTATTGCTGTGACAGAACAAAAGTGGAACCGCTACTCAGGCCTTACCTTGCTCCTCCCTCATGGCTACGAAGGGCAGGGGCCGGAACATTCGTCGGCACGCATTGAACGCTTCTTACAGCTGTCTGGAGAGGACAACTGGTACGTCGTTAACCCTACAACACCAGCACAGTTTTTTCACCTTCTGCGCAAGCAGGTGCTTCAGCAGACGCGCAGACCTCTCATCGTCTTCACTCCCAAAGGGCTACTGCGTTACCAGGCATGTAAAAGCAGTCTTGAAGAGCTCTCCAAGGGTGCCTTCGAGAAGATCATCGACGACCCGACACGTCCTAAAAAAGCGAAGAGGATCTTATTGTGTAGTGGAAGAATCTATTACGACCTGATCGAAGAGAGGGAGAGGCGCAAGAAAAAGGATATTGTGATCGTACGCATTGAACAACTCTACCCCTTGAAAAAAGACTTGCTCAAGAAGATCATTAACCAATACAAAGGGTACAAAGAGATGTTCTGGGTACAGGATGAGCCGAGCAACATGGGAGCATGGCTCTATATCTACAGACAGATGCGCGACGTCATACCTGTTAAAACCAAGCTCCAGTACGCAGGAAGGAAGCGCAGCGCTTCTACGGCAGTAGGAAACCACGCTGTGCATAAACAACAACACACAGATATCATGCAACAAGCGTTTGAATGAGGGTGAAGAGGCAATGGGTAAAGAAGTAGAGATTCGCATACCGCGCATGGGGGAATCCGTCTCTGAAGCGACAGTGAGTCAGGTGATGAAGCCTTCTGGCTCTTTCGTCAAAGAAGACGAAGAGATTATCGAGCTAGAGACAGATAAAGTTAACCAGGTGCTCTTTGCTCCTGCAGCAGGCAGGCTAACCCTTACCGTCGCTGTCGACGATACCATCGCTGTCGATACTGTTATAGGCGCCGTTGACACCAGCGTGGCGCCACCGGCAGAAGAAAAAGAGGCTGCTCCGGGTCAACAGAAAGCCAAAAAAGCTGAGGCAGCAAAACCTGCACCGCCACCTCCGCCGAAAAAAGAAGATCCTCCCTCTCCCCCAACACCTTCTACTGGAGGGGCTCGTGTGACACCGGAAGCTTTCCTTGAAGAACTTGGAAAGAAGCAAGAGGAAAAAGCTCTACCTGTTCAAAGGGCTGCCCTACCAGCCGCTTCGGGGCAGAAGGAGACGCGTACGAGGATGACCAAGCTGCGCCGCATTGTTGCCGAACGCCTTCTCCACGCCCAGCATACGACGGCGATGTTGACCACTTTTAACGAGTGTGATCTATCGCAGGTGATCGCTTTGCGCTCGCGATACAAAGAAATTTTTGAGAAGAAGCATGGTGTACGTCTGGGCTTTATGTCTTTCTTCATCAAGGCGTGTGTCGAGGCGTTACAAGCTGTCCCCGCCGTAAACTCATACATCGATGGTGAAGAAGTTGTCGAACGACACTACTACGATGTTGGTATCGCTGTAGGCACTCCAAAAGGGCTTATGGTACCCGTTGTATGCGGATGTGATGCCCTCTCATTCGCTGGCCTTGAAGGCGCGATCGCTTCTTTTGCCAAAAATGCTCGCGAAGGGACCATCTCCGTCGACGACCTGCGCGGAGGTTGCTTCACCATCACCAATGGCGGTATATACGGTTCGATGCTCTCCACACCGATCCTCAATCCGCCACAAAGCGGTATCTTAGGTATGCACAACATCCAGAAGCGCGCTGTTGTCGTCAACGATGAAATTGTCATTAGGCCAATGATGTACCTAGCTTTAAGCTACGACCATAGAGTCGTTGACGGTCAAGGTGCGATCGCCTTCTTGATCAAGGTCAAAGAATGCATCGAAAATCCTGTACGTTTTATCCTCCAAGTTTAGGAGATAACGAAAAGTAACAAGATGGTCCAAGATTCCTAATCGGTCACGGAGTTTTCCCTACCCCGTAACCGATTACGTTAACGGAGAGGTTTCGTGAGTAACGGAAGGAACAAGATAGACAAGATGGAACAGATAGACAGGATCGCTACTTATGAGGCAGCCAGTACATCTTATTTTTTATATGTAACTATTTAGGATCGTTGCATTATTTTTTATATTTTGTTTTTTCTCGACCTTATAAGCAGCGATCCTGTCTATCTGTTCCATCTTGTCTATCTTGTTACTTCCCGTTGCTTATTAAACCTGAGGTGGTGTTATGACGAAGAAATACGACATTGCGATCATTGGAGCGGGCCCTGCAGGCTATGTTGCGGCGATACGTGCTGCACAGCTTGGACTCAAGGTGTGCTGTATTGAGAAAGGCAGTTGCCTCGGCGGTACATGTCTCAACGTAGGCTGTATCCCATCGAAAACGATGCTTCATGCCACAGAACGCTACGCTTTCCTTAAAGAGGAAGGGGCTGACCACGGCATCTTGTGTGACGGGTTACATTTCGACCTTGCTGCCCTCGTCCAGAGGAAGAACAGCGTCGTCAAAACACTCACTCAGGGTATTGCTGGCTTGTTCAAAAAAAATGGCATAGACTCCATTGTCGGAAAAGCGACATTGCTCACCACTGGTATGGTCGAGGTGGAGGGGCAGGAGCGCGTCAGTGCCAAACAGATCGTTCTCGCTACGGGCTCTCTTCCTATTCCGTTACCCTTCCTGCCTTTCGACGAAAAAGTGGTTCTTTCTTCGACAGGAGCGCTTTCTCTCAAGAAGATTCCAAAGAAGATGATCGTCGTCGGCGCTGGTGTTATCGGACTAGAGCTCGGCTCCGTATACAAAAGGATAGGCACAGAAGTCACCGTTGTTGAGTTTCTCGATCGTATTTGCCCCACTCTTGATATGACGATGGCCAAAACCTTGATGCAAGCGTTAAAAAAGCAGGGGATGCTCTTCCACTTCGCTAGTAAGGTAGTCGATGGTGAGGTGAAAAAAAATAAGGCCGTGCTGCGTGTCGAAGAGAAGAGTGGCAAAAAATTCGCTTTGGAGGCGGATGCTCTCCTTGTCGCTATAGGAAGAAAACCCTATACCAATGGCCTTGGACTTGAAAAGATCGGTGTCGAGCTTGATCAAGCAGGACGTGTCGTTGTTGATGAAAACTTTAGGACGACAGCCCCAGGTGTTTACGCCATCGGAGACCTCATCGACGGCCCCATGCTCGCTCACAAAGGGGAAGAAGAGGGGATTGCCGTGGTAGAGCTCATCGCAGGAAACAACCCTCACATCAACTATTTGACCATACCCAGTGTCGTTTATACCTATCCAGAAGTTGCCGCTGTAGGGTTGACCGAAGAGGAGGCGAGGGAGCGAGGGATTGAGGTTAAGGTCGGTAGCTTCCCGTTCAAAGCTAATTCGCGCGCACGTTGTACCGGAGAAGATACGGGGCAGGTCAAGGTCATCGTTGAAGCAACAAACGAAGTTGTCGTCGGTATGCATATCGCCGGTCCTATGGCGTCAGAGATGATCATGGAAGGTGTTTTTGCTATCGGGAAAAAGATGACAGCAAGAGAGCTTGCTCATACATGCCATCCACATCCCAACTTCTGCGAAGCAGTCAAAGAAGCCGCCCTCGCCGTCAACAAGAGCGCCATCCACATCTAATAGCCCCGATTAGGGTCAGACCTTATCACACAAAGTGTAAACATAAATTTTTAACCAAAGCTCCTAAGCAGCCCACCCTTTTGCATATTAGGAGGGCCGTTGC
>JAFITR010000034.1 GCA_017116025.1 Simkania negevensis | reverse complement strand
TGGTATACCCAGGGCGTTGCCCTGGGCTGTTACAATTTCAGGCCTTCAGCCTGTAAAGATACGATTATTTTTTGGACAAATACTCTTCGGGATGTTTTAAAGAAGCCTTTTTTTAAATTCCGCAAACTATCGACAATCAATACATCTTGATTATCAAATCTTTGTTGTAAAATCGCCCTGAGAAGGGGGGTATTTGAAATAGTTGCGTTACAAATTTTCCATCAGATGATAGAATGCGTATACAGCATACGTATACAGCATATAAATCCATTTTGGAAATTTCAACATAACCTTATTTTTATTATGAGAACAGATCGGCTTTCCAGTCTATTTAACTACCCGCAAAAAGGTATTGATTATCTTGAGTTTGACATTGAGAGCAAGCCGATTAGGATACTTGTCAAGCCTATTGCACGCATCGCGCACGTGGGCAATATTATCTTACGCAACATCGCGAAAGTAATTGAAAACATTGCAATGGTGGTTTTCAACTTTTTAGCGCTTGCCTTTACCCGTGGTAAGTCAGTTGGTGATTTATGGCATACGACAAAGCAGGTAGCCAAAGGAACCGGAACGATTCTGATCGCCATTGCTTTTCTCTTTTACCGTAAGGACACCCGTACGAAGCCCCCCACTCCTGCTCCTGCTCCTGCTCCTGCTCCTGCACCTGAACCTACACCTGAACCTACGCCTGAACCCGAAGACTTCAGCAAGCTCTCCCATGAGAAGAAGCTATCTTATTATCGCGAGTTTGTCTGTAATCTCTTGTTGCGCTGTAGTGATGATGTCAAAAAAGAACTATTGCGCCACATCAATAGTGTTGCGCAAATTGATAGCAAATCGCCCATCTATGAAGGTGCTGTCGAGAAACTACGTGCATTCATCAAGGACAACAAGGGAGAATTTGGCTCAGATGATATTGAAAAAAGGCTAACGGACAAGATCGAAGAGTGTATTACGGTTTTTGAGGAGGAGCGCCAGAAGTTACAGGAGATGTGCTCTGTCCAATACCTTCCTGACACTCGCAAACTTACATTTCCAACGACAGGCGACAACGCCTGTACAGTGAAAGAGTATCTCAGCTACTTTCTTCGCGTTCCTATTGGGCTAAAATATGAAGAGGTGGAAAAAAATCTTACTCTTCTCAAAGAGGGGCTTGAAGGGAAAGAAGAGGTAGAGTTGCACAGGCAAGTCCACGAGAGGATGAAGGATCTTCTTTCTGAAGAGATCGCTATAAATTCTCACCAAGCCTCGGAACTGCTAAAGCAGCATCAGCTGCCAAGTGAAGAGGAGTTAGAGGCTAGGTATAGCGCCAACAAAGAGCTTAAGCATCTTGCTGAAAGAAGAGAAACCATCCAAGCCGAAGATAGCAAGCTAAGCACACAAAATGTTGCTCCACATGAATTTGGTCGCCTTCTTCTTGCGCGAGAACTCAAATGTCTTGAGGCTGCAGAAGAAAAGCTCAGAGCTAATAATGAACATCTTCAGAAAGTGAAGGAAGCTCTTGCTAACAACCGCCAACAAACTCTTGACAAGCTCAACGAACTGATCGGAATTTTTTGCAACAACGCCACCGACTCACTTGGTATGATCAAGCGAAGCGCACCAGATCTACAGACCCGCGTCGAGGCATTGCAGACAAAAATTGGAGATTTACAAAAGCTTTCTTCTGACGACACCACCCTCACTGACCAGCTCCACCAGGTTGAAGAGGAGCTTGCCTCCTTAAAAAAAGATTGGATTAAGCGCGATGACATTTCCAACCGCTGTTCCTATCTTTCTTCCCATGAGGCAATGCGTGAGAAGTTCTCTCCCTTTGACGAGTTGCTTACTGAGATCGAAGCAAAGCGGACATCTTATGAAACTTCCGAAGGGATATTAGAGCGCCGGGAGATCATGCAGGAATACAAGGAGCAATTTGCCGACGAAGTTGCACTTCTGGCGATGGAAAAACGCTCTGACATACAATTTTTACTGGAAGTATCTCTCCTCGATGCACGATCAAAAGGTGCTGATCTTGAAGTTCCTCTGATACAAGAAGATAGGGATACCGAAATCGGGACTGTCAACATACTAGTTCGAAAAGAGGCGCGCAATTATGTAAGAAAGCTGCAAAGGGAGAATGCCTCCACTGTCTTACATTCTGTCGAAACGCAGTACGCTTTTGTTTTCGAGGTCAACGAAGAAGCCAACGCTCCTTCAGACCGAGAAAACAGAGCCATTAACCTTGACGAGATCAGCAAAAAAATCAAAACCTCTGACATCATCACAAATTGGCAACAACAGCTTGAAAAACGCTGGTTAAAGAGTCTAACACCACGCGACTACGAAGCCCTTTCCTCTGCACCAGGCCATCTCCGCCGGCAGTTCATGACACAACACTTTCGCCAATGGGTCTACCGCAACACGGGCGTCGAATGCTATTTTCTAATTAGCCTTGACGCGATCGCCTCTGCAGACGACCAACAAGAAGCGAAAAAGGAAAAAAGCAATCCCATTGTAGAGAAGACAAAAGAAACGCCGTATATGGGAAAACTACGCGATACGATCGCCAGGCGTAAAGCAGCTGCAGCTAGTCCCTCAGCGGTCTCTTCTGCCGATTTCCAATGCAAACTGCTGCAGGTTGGGGCAGCAGTCCAGGGGGATATCGCTTCTCTTCCCAATATAGCATACGCCACAACAGGCAACACAGCAGAGGCCAGCAATGTATTGGATGTCTTACGCGGCTATCCAGCAGGGGATAGTATTCAAGAGCTATCTGACTGGATTGTAAGATTCAAAGACAGCGCGACCTCTGATGAGTTTGAGCACCACAAGCAACGCGTGTTAGTCGCGTTCAGAAAGCTCTTTAGCCAGGCAATTAATACCGATACACCTGTTGATGACCGTATCACCGCTACTTTCTTCAACTGCTATAAAGTAAAACGTGGGGACGGCCCACCAGAATTTGACTTTGACACCCTCGGTAACGAAAACAGAGACCTGTTTCTCTATGGGATCCTAACCATCGTCTTAACACAGAGGGGGAACCCCAAACTTCAGGTAACGGCTGATGTACACAACTATCTTGTACAGTTTTACCGCCTTGCTTTTTGTACAGCGACACCCAATGAACGAAAGTTCTTTAAAGACAAGCTGCAAAGTCTCATCACCACCAATGAACCGCGTTCTATGAGAGGAAATGCATCCTTTAGAGAGATTGGCAGCGCCCTGCAAGGCTCTCCAATCGGGCTAGAGGGGGTAGACGACAATGTAGCGCAAAAAGCCTTACAGGGGCTGCGCACCAAAATCAAAAGGGATGACATCGATTTTATCCGCAGCCGTTCAGGAGAAAACCGCTTTGCCCATGAGCTTCTTCCTTTGCTAAGGAAGCTTAAACCTGCAATGTTGATCCATCCTCAACATCGCCAACAGTGGGCGCGCGCCATCGACTCTGCCCTCGCTGCTACACCGCGAACACGGAAAGACAAAGCAGCCGTACTTGCCGAGCTAAACAATCTCTTACAACGGCACCCTCTGCCCCCCGACCCATCTGTTGATGATTTCCTTACTGTACCTCTTTCCATCTTTTTCAGAGAACGCATCCTCGCCGACCCGGACATAGCGGACGACACCTTCAAGGAACACAACGAAGCCATCCGGTCTTTCAACGAGCAACTCTTAAGATCAAAAGAGACCAACATAATCCTCCTCGGCGCGTCAAGAGAGATTACCCGCATGTCCAAAGAGCTACGAAGGCCGACAGGTGCGGGGAATAATCTTTCCCCAGAAGAGTTTGCCACTCTGTTGCGCTATAAAGCTACCTACCAAAAAATCAAGACCGACTACTTCACTGGGAAACGTGTAATCCGAGGCTATCTCAAAGATACGATCGAAGAGGCAGAAGCGCTTATGCGTTTAACAACGCCACAAATGGAGCAATACATCAAAACCACTGACCCAAAAACTATCCTCCCCTTCCTCCAGCCATCTCCTGATGAAGATGCCGTTCGTTGGGGCAGATACTGTAACAGCGTCTTCGAAACTATCTTACCAGCCAACCTAGAAAGAGACGATCAGCTACCAGGCTTCTGCAAGGCGGGCCGTTCCAATATCGACGCTGTATACGGCGCCATATACGACAAAGACACGCAACATCTACAGCTTCCTCCACAACTTAAAAACCACCCTGACGCACGCCTACTGAGCATCAACGGCCTGCCCTATTCGCGCGACCCAAACAATGCATTCTGTTATTTCTCCAACGACGAGAATGGCAACCCCATCGTCCAAGTCAAGGTCTTTGAGAGCACTCCTCCCGATATCGTCATCCAAAGAAATCTGCCTACTGAATTTGACGGCACTGCATCCACCTTGCTCCAATACGTCTCTAAAGGCAAGATGTTGAAGTTGCCACGCAGTATAGCAACACGCATGGGAATAGAAACATTTTGGTGCGATGACAAAGGGGTATTCTACGGCTTTGACCACAACGGTATATTACAGGTGAAGCTTGACAAAGGTGCAGAGGGCAAGCCTCTTGTTGAGCTCAAAGGCCGAGGAAAGTTTTCTCCTATCTTCGACAGCAGACAGCAACCAGCGACATCTCTCCTTGCCTGCTTCAACCAAGAAGACGTCTTAGCAAGCACCGACGGCAATCGCTTCTTTGTACCAGGCTGCGGTTTAATGGCTGAGAAGAGGAACGGCTCATGGATGTGCGAAGCTCCTTTCTTCACAGGCGTCCTCTCCCTCGACACTACAAGGGCAGACCTCCTTGCCATTAGGAGACAAGGCGCCCAAGGCGCCCTAGACGACCTCGCAAAGAAAGAAAAAGAGACACAAGACGAGATCGAAAGAATTAAGGCCATCATCGACACCAATCCTCACCATGCCGGAACACGCCTACACCTCAATGCAGAACTCAAAGAGCAACAAGAAAAATTTGATGGATACGCCATCGAAAGGCGAGAAATCCTAGGAGGGCAATACATTACCACTGTCCCTAGCGAAGTACACAGAAGACGAGAGACTCTTGGTGCCAATGAACTCGTGGCCAAAATCAGTCCATATTGCAAGCAGCCGGCATTGACAGACGATGAACAAATGCAAACCCAAGCCCATCTTGGACAATTCATACAAGACAATTTTGCACAACAACAAGTTTCCCTCTTTGACGCCGCACGACAGCTCTACGCTCAATCTTCTAATCAACTGGAAAACTCCTATACAGCATGGAGTCAAAGTCTCCCTGCTACAGAGCAACAACGGCTTAACGAATACCAACAAACCGAGCGCGTACACAAAACAATATGCCTCTACTACGAACAGCTTTGTAAAGAGCCTCTTGGGGAAGTCCTCTTCTCTCAGATGGAAGGCCAGATATATGCCCAGGGCCTGTCGGGAAGCCTCCTCCTCGCTGCACGGGTAAAAGAGCAACGCCAACTCACCGAAGTTCTCGAACAATTATCCGAACACTCTCTCACAGGGCCCCTCAACGACAAGCAGCTTGCCCTGCTCAATCAGGCAAAGAACAAGCTTGCTGAAGAAGTCCAAGGGGCAAATCCTCCAGTGGCTGAAGCAATCCAGCTTCACAACTACCTCTGCCTAGTCGCAGTACAACACTACCAGCTCCTCATAAAAGAATTTGCGCACCTACCGCTCCGTAACCGTATGGGACAATATAGAGCGATCGAGGCTGAACTCGATAGAGCAAAAAGAGAGGCGTCGAACGCTAGCAAACAATTCTCAAATGGAACATCGAGCCCTGCCTTTGCTGTACGGGAGATGTGGAAAAAGACCTCCTCTCTCTTCCAGGGCAATGGCTATAACGACATGCGTGCCAAATATGCCAAGAAATCAGTAGGAGGGTTCACCCCCGAATTCAAAAAAGGGAAGCTCTCTGTACGCCGCTCCTATATCAACTTGGGACGTAAAAGCTTGCTCGATCGGTTAGGGCTGCAAGAAGAGGTTGAGATAGAACCAAAAGACCTCGCTCCAGAGACTCCAACAGGTTTCCAAAGTGCACAGAGAGATATTGTAGACAATTTCCAAGACAATGGCAGCAGTGACCAAGTCAAAGGATTTTTCTTAGAAGAATTTGGCCTCTTCGACGAAAAAAACTTAGTGGAACTCTTCTCCATTCCTCCACAAGAATCAGGAAACTTCCCTACGCAAGGTGCCTTCAAAGCCACGGAACAGGATATTCGCCGACTTTTCAGCACGATGAAAGAGGCAGGCTGGATCACCGGATGCCCCCCTCCCCTTTCACACCTCTATTCCGTTAACACAACCATCAACCCATTCACCTTCTTTAATTCCGATTCCCTGCGAGCAACCCTTGCCGATAGTTCCTATACCGAAGAACAAATCGCTGCGATCTCAGAACGCATACACAATTTTCTTGCCCGCGCCCACCAGGCACGCTGCAACTACAGCCTGCCTCAGGGTAAACACCCTTCTATCGAAGAGAATATCAAGAAGGAGATTAAAGAACATGCGCTTGAATTCCGCTCCGCAGAAAATTGGATGCGTGCCCAGTTAGGAGACCACTACGAAGAGGGCCTCAAGGAGATGCATTATGCTCTTCTCACTGAGGACTATTCTAGGCTATGTCAGCTCGTACCAACCATCAAAAACCATATTCCTGAATTACGTAATGCCTTTGTCCGCTACCTCATCCATAAAACAGAATGGCAGCATCTCAACAACGCACAAAAAGCCAAATATTCAGGTGAACGCAACAAGATTGAACTGCTTGCCATGCGCCGAAATTACCCTGTCGACCTCATCGTCTCTACCAACCTCTTTGCCGAACAAAAAGAGGAACAACGCCGACAGCTCGCCTTTCTTCTCTTCGAGGAAAATATTGGCTTCCGCTGTAACATCCCACAGGTGCAGATGTTCCGCTCCTTCCTTGTCGACTCAAAAGACCCCGACGCTATCGATGCAGCACAAGCGCGCATGGGATTTGGCAAAACCTCCCTACTGCCCATTATCGCTCTTGTTAAACTCGCAGAGATGCGCGAAAGTGAGCAAAGAGGGGCACTTGCCGCCGAAGACAAAAAGATGGTGCGCTACGTCGTGCCGTATGCCGTCCTTGCAGACAACACCTATGCCTTTGACCGGCGCCTCGCAAGCATTCTCGGAGTACATGCCGTCAAAGATACTGACTTCCAACGCTACCAGCTGGGCCCTGATCACTTAGATGAATCCATCGCTCTGATGCAAAGCGATCTCGATGCACGCAAAGCTTTCTACGAGAGAGTGCGCAATGAGGGGCTTCTGCTCATACAATGGCCAGAGATCCGTAACAGCATCGAATCTCAAGAAAACGATCTGCGCGAAATCTTGCGTACACGAAACCTTGGTAGCGCCACCAAGAAGGCTCTTTCATGCTGCTTAAATACCTTAAGAAAGATACGCAGCATGCACACACTAACCGTCTTCGATGAGCTCGATGACACACAAGACGACAGGTCGAGAGAAGTCAACTACACTCAAGGCTCAAGACTACCAGCAAATCCCATGACTCTTGAGCCCATGCTCATAATCATCGACAAAATCAACACAGGAGGGTACGACCTAAAAGCAACCGAAGATTGCAAGAGGCTAGTCTGCGACGTACTCAACGATTTGCATTGGAGCACGGCCGATGGAGTACCAGGGATAGATCCTGCAAACCCTCTCATCGCCAAACTGCTCAATAAAAAAGAGGAGATCCCCGAGACTGTCGACGACAGTATTGGCAATGACCATCCCTACAAAGAGCAGCTACAAGCGGCCTGTTTCCTCCTACGTTCTGTCTTAAGCGATGAGAGTATGTTGTCGATGGTCAAAGAAAAACAGCCTAACACACAGTTTGGCGTACGCTTTGCAGAGCAAGCCAACAAGCGCCTCTACTACTTCGACAGCCAGTCCGGCTCTGCTTCCCTCTTCGCCGTACCATACGCCGGCACCAATACTCCCAAAGGCGATTCTGTCTACGACAATACGGAAGTAGCCTCGTTCGCCACGCTCCGCTATTACCTCTACCCTGAGACGCTATTTGAACAATACCCACACCTGGACTTCCTTGTTGAGCAAACAAACAAAGAGAAGATCCCTGACATCGTACGCGATATGCTACAAACATCAGGGAAGAAAGAGGTATGGAAAGAGTTGCAAGACATTGCCAACATGCGCGAAAAAGAAGAAATACGTAGGGCCAAGGAATGCTTCTTTAACAAGTATATGAAAGATCCTTCGCGAGAATTTCGAAAGTTCTTTGGTGCCGCAGTGGTCGCTACGCAGGTACGCTACGATGCAGAAGGACGTATCAGCAGCAATCGCTACGAACGTGGATCGCCTTCCGACGATGTCATCGGATGTTCAGGAACAGTAGGGAGTACGTCGTCTTATTTTAAAAAAGAATTCACAGACCCTGCTGCCGACGGTAAGATGAGCCTCGAATTGATGGGTCGTGACGAAAATAAAGAGGTAAAAACGCTCAAATCTCCCGACTCTGACGAAGATTACCTCGACGAAATCTTGACTTCGCTATTTGACAACGCTAACGACAACACGCGTGCCATCACTGACGTCGCCGGGATGTGTAAAAGCCGCAAAGGGACCCCTGAAGCGGTTGTAGAAGCTCTATGGGAAAAACTCCAAGCAGACTCTCGTTTCCAGGAAGCAATCAAAGGTATCGTCTATTACGGCAAAGACAATGTCAAACGCCTCTATTGCGGCTCTCAAGAATCTCCCATAGAATGTACAGAAAAAATGGAGCTTGTAGCACGCGAAGGCAAGAAATTTTTCACTTTCTACGATCAAAAACACACCCGTGCCTCCGACATCAAACAAGCCTGCGAATCCCACGCATTAATTACCTTGGATATAAACACCACCAACAACGAAGCAAAACAAGGCATCTTACGCTTCCGCGACCTCGTCAGTAGAGCATCGCAACAAAGCTTCTCCTTTGTCATAATGGATGACTTCCGCAAAGAGATACAACAAAGCCTTAACAAACGCACCGATTATAAGATCGAAGCCAAAGACGTCGCCATCTACCTAAGGGAAAAAGAGCGTGCTGCTGAACAGAGGAACGCTCTCAACATCTTCAACAAGGAAATGACAGCTATCCCGAATCAGGCCGCCAGCCACCTCGAACACCTCGTCACTGTCCATATCGACTTTGACAACATTACGGACGATCAACTTGATGCATATATCCGTTTCTTAAATGAGAGGAACCGCATCGTCAACATCGTCGACAAGGCTGTCACCACACTACACGAAAAATACGGCAACAAGACTGACGATTTGGAAAGGGATGAATTCATCGATGGAGAACGCAAGCGCATCGCACAACAACTAAACGGCCTTATTGAACATGCCAAGCAATTTGCACAAGCTGTCTGTGTTACTCAGCTTTCAGCAGATGATGAGATTTGGGAAAAAACCAAAACCTTCTACAAAAACCAAGTCGAAGACTCCATCCACCTCTTCACACAGCGCTACCCCCAAGACAAGGACGTGCAAATACCAGCAGCTACCGACGGGCTGTGCACCACCATTGCTCTTGCTGAAGCTCATGCACAAGCCCAAACAGAATCTATGGCAATGGCTCTGTCAGAAAAGGACGCCAAAGTCCATCGATCGTTAGGCCCTACCAGTAGGCCGATAATGGATAAAGAAAACATTCCTATCGACCTTTCTTTCTTGAAAAATATCGATACTCCCGGCACTACATTCGATGTCGACAGTTACCACCCCACAACAGACCTTATACACTCCTCCTTACGTCCAACACCACCAAACGACCCCGTGATCACCATCAGCCCGCACCTCAAAAAAACACGTGGACAAACCCTACGCACACACTACTTCGTAGCGCGTGACCATGCAACAGGAAGCGGCAAGGACCACATCGTCCTCATCTCCTCAGAAGAAGCAGAGGTATTCTTGCAAGCGGATGATGAAACCAAAGCTGGGTTTAGCTTGTTCGACATCAACGAATACGATAGCACGACAAACACGATACCAGCACTTGTCGGAAACGACTGGCAAGGCGTTGCTCCACAGCTTGCAAAACAGATGCGCACCGAGATGCTTGGGCTCAATATGGACGGTGTCAGCCGGGACGCCATAGGACGCATCAACTCAACAAACGATCTTCGTGCTTTACCCCAAAGCAACGATCTTCCCTGTGGCGTCACGGGCGACCAACTACTCCCTCACCTCGCAGGGACAAGCCAAGAGGGCGACCTTACAGAAATCGTCGATATCCAACGCTTCGGTCTAACACAAGACTGCAAAGTTGGCCTCAGCGTCGAGGCAAAAAAGACCGAAGGGCCGAGATATGACCGCGATCCAAAACTAGCCGCTATCACTATTACCATGGCAGGCAAAACCATCACTATCTCTCCTCACAGCGAACGCCTCAACGCATATCTTCACGGAGGCTCCGTAACAACATGTAACCCAAACGGCAATGGAGAAACCACCGATAAGACCGTAACCGGCTTGCTTAACGGACCACAACAACAACGATCTCGCTTTGCACAACTCGAAACAGCCCTTGCAGACGACTATGCAACCTTTGAAAAAGAACTCCAAAGGCTCACTGAGGAGGAAAAGGAGCTAGCACGGAAAAAGAAGCAACTATTTGACCAAATCCAAGCACTTACAAACGACGCACACTTCTTGACTACCAGCAAAGTATATGGAGCTATCTCTTTTGCTTGGTCGATAGAGCAAATTACAGAAGCAGCAAAAGCCGCAGACAAGGCTGTAGCCTCGTCGTCAGGTGATGCAGAAAAAGAGGGAGCCGCCAAAACCACCGCCTTTACAGGCGCCACAGACGAGACTTTAGCCACAATAGTAGATGGCGCAAAAGAAGCTGCATTCCAAGAAGCAAAAGACTTTAGTGATAACAATTCATTAAGTGAGCAGGATCTAGTGGGTCGAACGCCCCTTGTTGTCGCTATGGAGGTTCTTCAAGATGACGACCATTCACGGCTAGTCTTAATCGATTCTGAGGGGGTGAATCAAAATCTAACAATACTACATCTTCTTCTGATAAGACACTACGCAGATGCCGATTTTGCAGAAGCAGCCAAGACAATAAAATCTGATTACTGCAAACTGGAAAACGATATCATAAAAGCAAAAGAATTTTTTCGAACAATCCCTCCTATAGCCGAACAATATTCTGCAATTTGTCGACAAAGCGCAACATTAGAAGCCAACATTGAACGCCTCAGAGGACTCTGTATCATGCCAAAAGATGCCGTAGAAAAGGCAACACAAATTTTAGGCGAAGAGGCTGCTCTCAACGCTGCAGTTATAGGACAAGGGCTACGACTCGTACCGGTCAATAGTCGTGGTGAGTGCAGTAGCCCAGGAGCCTTCCTCGATCTTCTTGTTCCTGGCAAGCTGCTAGCACTGAGGAGTAAGAACAGCGATGCCCGCACGCAAGCGGCCCTGCAAGGTGAGATACCGCGCTACAACGAAGTGGTCAAAACCCTGCATGCAACCATTTCCAAAGATCGGGACCCTTCAAGCGACGTCGTCACTCCAAATGACGAAGAGCAGGATTCTCTTCGGCTCAATGAAGTATTGCTCCGTAGAACCAACGCACTTGCTGCTGAGCTCGAACTCCGTCCAGGAGAAATCAGATGGTCCAAGTAAGAGTAACATTTCTCCTGTTCTCTTCTTGTGGTTAAAAACAAATATTGTTGCTACTCTTTCCAACACTACGGGGCGTTGTTGCATAAATAACGGG
>JAFITR010000033.1 GCA_017116025.1 Simkania negevensis | reverse complement strand
GTAGGCCGAAGGCCCTGTCAGACCTTCGGCCTGGTTTTTTAGGCCGAAGGCCTTGGATGTAACAGCCCAGGGCAACGCCCTGGGTATGAATAAGATTAAATAAGCAGGCTGAAAGTCTGCAAGATGAGGTGAATAGTTGTGAGAGTTCTTGACTTTGTGTCTGTTGCTTGTTATAAGCGACGCCTCTTTCTGTAGCGGTGGCATAGCCAAGTGGTAAGGCAGAGGCCTGCAAAGCCTTTATTCCCCAGTTCGAATCTGGGTGCCACCTTGTTTTTACCGCGGTCTTTTTTATGTCAGGAACTCTTTATCTCGTTGCGACTCCTATAGGGAATTTGGAAGACATCACTCTGCGTGCGCTGAGCGTTCTCAAAGAGTGCTCGGCGGTGCTGTGCGAGGATACGCGCAGGGCGGGTTTCCTTCTCAACCACTATGGGATAAAGAAGCCTCTTTTGAGCTATCACAAGTTTAACGAAAGCAGACGCGAGGAGGAGGTGTTTGGACGCCTTCTTGGAGGTGAAGATTTAGCGTTGGTGAGCGATGCGGGGACTCCTGGCATTAACGATCCGGGGGTGCGTTTAGTCGACGCTTGTCGGTGCAGGCAAATCCCTGTTGTACCACTTCCTGGAGCCTGTTCTCCTATTGTCGCTTTGGCAGCATCGGGGTTCCCCACTGCGCAGTTTCAGTGTGTCGGTTTCTTGCCAAAGAAGGGGGGTGCGCGCAGGAAGGTTCTTGAGGCTGCTGTTGCATATTCTGGTACGACGATCTGTTTCGAGTCGCCGTATCGGTTGTGCAAGACACTGGCGGCGTTGGTTGAAGTAGCACCTGATTGTATGGTTGGTGTTGGACGGGAGCTGACGAAGAAGTTCGAAGAGCATCGGCGCGGCACGTCTCAAGAGTTGTTGGACTACTATACTGATAAGCCTCCCAAGGGGGAGATCGTTTTGCTCATAGCGCCGGGGAAAAACGCCAAGGTTAACAAAAAATCGGAGGGAAATGCATAGCGATGTATCACTGTACGCTGTGTACTGTAGCGAAGGCTTTGAATCTCTCCTCTCCTGAGCATGACATTGAGCTTTGTGGGTATGCCGTCGACAGCCGTTTGGTGGAGAGGGGGTCTCTTTTTTTTGCTCTTTTTGGAGAGAAGGTTGACGGCCATCTTTTCCTCGCTGATGCGCGTGCTCGTGGCGCTGTTGCTGCTGTCGTTTCGCATGACTATTCTGGTGCCGGCTACGGCCTTCTCCTTTTGCGCGTACCTCGTGTTCTGCTTGCCTTGCAGGAGTTAGCCCGTCTTTTTTTGTTGTCGAGAGGATGTCGTGTGGTTGGTGTGACGGGTTCTGTAGGCAAAACGACGACGAAGGGTTTTGTCGTTACTCTACTGGAAGGCTCTTATCGCGTATCAGCCTCTGCTCGGTCGTACAACGGTCAGATCGGCCTTCCCCTGTCGATCTTAAATTCTAGCGGTGATGAAGAGCTTCTTGTCCTTGAGATGGGGATGAGCCTGCCGGGAGAGATCGCCCGCCTTGTTGCTATCGCACCTCCAGATGTCGCTCTTGTGAATTCGATCGCCCCTGTGCATATTGGTCAGTTTGATTCTGTTGAACAGATTGCTCATGAAAAGGCCCAACTCTTTTCTTCTCCTTTGACGCAGCTGGGTATTGTCAATGACGAAATGCCTTGTGCAGAGCTTGTACGCGGTATGGGGTCATGTGACAAACTGGGGTATTCGCTGTCGAATGCTGCTTCAGACTACTATGTAGAAAGAAATGAGACTTCTCTTGTCGTTGTCGATAAGGAAGGTAGACATCCTTTGCCTCTTCCCCCTCTCCTTGGCGTACACAATAACGACAATTTGTTAGGAGCTATTGCAGTAGCGCGCCATTATGGTGTAGAGTGGGAGGCTATTGGACAGCAGATACCGATGCTCTCTCTGCCCCCCGGACGGTTGGAGAAGAAAGAACGCGGTGGTGTTGTCGTTATTGACGATACATACAACGCTAACCTTGTGGCGACAGTGGCAGCATTGAAGTCGTTGTCGTTGGTGGAGAAGCAAGGTAAACGTTATGCTGTTTTGGGTGATATGTTGGAGCTGGGGGATTTTTTTGCTTCCCACCACAAAGAGGTGGGGCGCGTTGCGTTGGATTGTGTAGACGAGTTGTTCTGTTATGGTGATGGTGGCAAGGAGATGGCTGCTGTATGGCGCGATCTTCCCAAAACTGTTCACTGCTACGAGGACAAAGAGACGATGACGCGCGCGTTGTTGGAAAGGGTCGTTGCTGGCGACCTTGTCCTTGTCAAAGGCTCGCGGGGGTGTAAGATGGAGACGGTGGTAGAGGCGATCATGGATTTGGTGGATAGGCGATGATCTTGTTCCTTGTTCATTTTCTTAGGGACGTGCTGCATCTGCAGTTGCCTACTGTCTTTAGCTACTACTCTACCCGGATGGCTCTAGCGGCACTGACGTCGATGGCAATCTGTATCTTTTTCGGGCCGATGTTTATTCGTAAGCTATATGCAATGAAGATAGGTCAACCTATTCGTAAAGACGAATGCCCCCTGTTGGGAGAGCTGCATAGCAAAAAGGAGAACACGCCAACAATGGGAGGTGTCCTCGTCCTCGTTGCTATGCTCGTCTCGTTGGCGCTCTGGATGGATTGGAAGAGTGCGTTTACGTTGATCCTCCTTATTGCGACGATATGGTTGGGATTGTTGGGGGCGGCAGATGATTATTTGAAGCTGAAGCATAAAAACAGCAAGGGGTTGGCAGGAAGAAAAAAAATGGCTTGGCAACTTCTTTTTGCCGGCCTCTTGGGACTTTACCTCCTCTTTCCTACTGTAGCTGACGGCGTGCATGTAGGGAGATGGTTTTCTCCTCCTGTTGCCAAAGAGAGAATGGCGAGTGCGTATAGCCTTGATGGCGACAAGGAAGAGCTGAACAAGGCGCGCCCTGCTTTGGGCACGCGTGACTATACCTCCCACCTCTATATCCCTTTTGTTAAAAAACATCTGCTCACTTTCTCAGGATTCTTCCTCGTCTTGCTTTGGCTGCTCATCGTCTTTGTTGTCGTGGGCTCATCAAATGCTGTCAACCTCACCGACGGCCTTGATGGCCTTGCTGCAGGTTGTCTGATGTTCGCCGCTGGAGCTTTGGCTCTGATTGCCTTTATGCAAAATCATGTCGGCCTGGCTGAATACCTCCATATTATCTATATAGAGGGGAGTGGTGAGGTGGCAATCTACCTCTCTGCTATGGTAGGGGCTTGTTTGGGCTTCCTTTGGTACAATGGACATCCGGCACAGGTCTTCTTAGGCGATACGGGAGCTCTTGCCCTCGGTGGTATCCTCGGCGTTGCTGCTGTCTTGATGAAAAGAGAGCTCCTCTTTGCTATTATCGGTGGTGTTTTTGTCGCAGAAGCTCTCTCCGTTATCGTACAGGTTGGAGGATATAAGTTTTTAAATCGTAAACGTTTTTTTAGGTGCGCTCCTCTTCATCATCATTTTGAATATAAAGGGTGGCCGGAGACAAAAGTCGTCGTGCGTTTTTGGATTGTTGGCCTGCTGCTTGCTATCGTCGGCGTGGCATCGCTCAAGTTCCAATAGGCGACAGACAAAACATAAACGCGAAGATCGTAAAGGTGGCGGCAAAACATTAACGCGAAGGCGAAAAGGGTTTAATAAGTAAGTAACTAATCAGATACCTCGACGAAGGAAGGGTGTCTGATTAGTCAAAGGTTCCCACTGGAATTTTTTACCACAGAGAACACAGAGGACACAGAGAAAAATTTAGGATATTTGGACCGCATTTTTCTTGAAATATTCATGAAACATCTCTTTCTCTGTGTCTTCTGTGCTCTCTGTGGTAAATATCACATTGACAGTCAAAAGGTTGCTTCAGCGGGAATTGCTGCTGATTAGTTGCCTAGTTATTTATTCTCTTCGCTATCTTCACGTTAAGATTTTATCACAGGGGGCTGTGTGGCTGATTATCGCAAAGTGTTGGTTGTTGGGTTGGGAGTGAGTGGTCTGGCCGCTGCAAAATTATTGCTTGACTTGGGCGCTGCTGTTGTGGGGTATGACCAGGCGCCGTTACCTGCTGCGTTGCCGCCAGAGATGACGCTAGTGGCAGCTGTCGATGCAGTGGATTGGAACGAGTTGGATTGTCTCGTTACCTCCCCTGGAGTGGCACCGTCGCATCCTTTCATCGTACAAGCTCGCGCAAGAGGGCTGGAGATCATTGGCGAGGTGGAGCTTGCTCTTAGGCATCTCTACAATCCCTCTATCGGGATAACGGGAACGAATGGTAAGACGACGGTGACGATGTTAACAGCGCATGTGTTGAACAGCTGTGGACGTCCTGCTCATGCTGTAGGTAATGTTGGTGATCCTCTCTCTACATATGTTGGGATGCCTGCCAACGACATCCTCGTTGTCGAACTCAGCTCCTATCAGCTTGAGACGTTGACCACTCCTGCCTTCGATGCCGCCGCTCTCCTTAATATCACACCAGACCATCTCGATCGCTATAAGGATATGGAAGAATATGCGCGTGCCAAGGCGTCATTGCAGCACTGTATGAAAGATTCAGCAAATTTTTTTGTCGAAGAGGTGGCAGCAGTTGCTTGGAGAGAGTTGTTCGCTCTTCCTCCCAAAACGTTCGGTTTTTCACAGAAAGCCGACTATTCTTTTGCTCAAGAGAGCAGCTGTCGCGGAAAAAACATTGAATACAACATCCCAGAGCGATATAAGAATCTCAGGGAGATTGATCGAGCCAATGCGCTTGCTTCGTTGCTGTTGTGCCATACCGTAGGGGTGGAGGTAGAGGAGTTTTGGCGTGCTTATGCCTCTTTTGTAAAACCTCCCTACCGCTTGGAGCGTGTGGCAGAGCACAACGGTGTCGCTTTTATTGACGACAGCAAGGGGACTAATGTCGATGCTGTTGTCAAGGCGGTAGAAAGTGTCGAAGGCCCTATTGTCCTCATCGCTGGCGGTGTTGACAAGGGCTCCTCGTACACCGTATGGAAGGAGGCATTTAAAGGCAGGGTCAAGGCTGTTTGTTCGATAGGAGAAGCGGCAGAAAAAATAGCCAAGGAACTTGGTGATGATTTTGATGTCAGAATGATGGAGAAAATGGATGATGCTGTTGTTCAAGCCTATCTTTTGGCACAGCCTAAAGGCTCTGTCCTGCTTTCCCCAGGCTGCTCGAGCTTCGACATGTTTCGCAACTACGCCCACAGGGGAGATGTGTTTAAAGACCTTGTAAGAGAAATTATACAACGTAGTTAGGGGTGACGTTATGAGTCGCAGAGATACGATTATTATTGCTGTATTGATCAATGCAGGATTGCTGATGATCCTCTTTGTTACGGCAATTAATTCTGGAGGAAGAGGGCATAAAGAGAGCAGCTATATCGCTGCTGATCACCCTCGTGTAGAGAAAAAAACTGTGCAGCCGACAGTCTCGTCTAAACACGAGGTGCTACAACCTGTTGTTGTTGCAAGCAGCTCTTCGTCGACAACAGATTCGGTGGCGGTGGCTAGGGAAGAAAAAGTCGCTCCTGTCGAGCCTGAAGTGGTTGCCGTCGTTGCCAAGGAAGAAAAAAGCCGGCCCGACTATGTCAAGGTGACGGTAAAACGTGGCGATACGTTAGAGCATCTTGCTAAAGCCAACGATACTACAGTAGAAAAAATCATGGCCTTGAACAACATGCGCACAACGCGTTTGGATATAGGACAAGTTTTGCGCATTGAAGGGCAGCAAAGGCATGCTGTCGCTTCAGCGGAGAAAGACGAGACAAGAGAAGAGTCGATAGGAGAGTTCTATACTGTGCGTAGTGGTGATAATCCTTGGTTGATTGCGCTGAAACATCGCATTAAGCTTGAAGATCTGCTCCAGCTTAACGATCTCGACGAAAAACGTGCACGTAGGCTACAGCCTGGTGACAAGATACGTATACGTTAAACGATGCGCTTTTTGTTGATTTTTTGCGTGGCTTTTGTCTTCGTTTTAGGCCTGCTGATGGTCTTCAATACCTCTTCTGCAGAGATCCTTGACCTCTCTTTGGAAAAGAGCACACACCAGGCCATCTTCCGTCAAATTATCTACGCTTTTGCTGGATACCTTGCGTGCGCAGCGGTCTGGTATATTGGCTATCGCAACCTGCTTCGTCTGAGTAAACCTCTTTTTATTGTTTGTACAGCGATGTTGATCTTGGTCTATCTCCCCGGAGTGGGGCGTATGGTCAATGGCGCGAGGCGTTGGATTGGGGTAGGGCCTTTTACCTGGCAGCCTTCTGAATTGATCAAGCTGTTGATCCCCCTCTATATGATCCATACCCTTATCGAGCAGAGAAAAAATGGAGAGATTCCATTCAAGCAGTTTTTGTTGTTGATGGGTGTTGTGGCACTACCTGTGTTGCTTGTCTTGTTTGAACCAGACAATGGGACGACAGTCGTTTTGGGGTTGACGATCGTCATTGTTCTCCTTGTCACACACGTGCCATTAAAATTTTGGGCTCTACCAATGAGCGTTGCTATGCTGTTGGTCTCTGTCGTAGCGTTGCAAATGCCTCATGTCCAGGACAGAATCAAGGTCTACCTGCATCCTGAATATGATTTGAGGGGTAAGGGCCACCAGCCTTTTCAAGCAAAGATAGCAGCAGGCTCGGGAGAGCTGTTTGGTAAAGGCCTGGGCAAAAGCTTACAGAAGTGGAACTACCTTCCTGAGGCGCAAAGTGACTATATCGCTGCAATTATTGCTGAAGAGTTTGGGTTTGTTGGGATGTCTATATTGATCGCCGTCTATATGGTGATCGCCTATTGTGGCTTCTATATCGCCTTTAACGCTGTAGATAAAGCAGGCTTCTATCTCGCTGCAGTGCTGACTTTCTCCCTCGTCGCCCAAGCTTTGTTGAATCTTGCTATCGTATCAGGATTGTTGCCTAGTAAGGGGATGAACCTCCCGTTTGTTAGCCAGGGAGGGAGTTCGTTGATAGCGAATATGATCGCAGTTGCTTTATTGCTGAATATTGCCTATGTTTCGGAGCGTAAACAGAGAGCAGAGCGGAGGGGCTAATGGAGAGAAAGGTGATGATTGCTGTAGGGGGAACAGGAGGTCACCTCTTCCCCGCTCAGGCGTTGGTAGAGCAGCTTGATAAGGCAGCGCCTGAAGTCGATGTTGCTTTTGTGGGAGGAGATCTAGACTCCAATCCCTATTTCGATGCTAAAAAATATCCATACCATACGGTGTCATGCGGCAGTGTGCGTGGACGTAACCCTTTTCGATTGATGAGTGAGGGGTGGAAAGTTCTGCGGGGCATTGTCCAGAGCATGAAGATATTGAAGAGGTACAAACCCGATGCTGTTGTCGGATTCGGTAGCTATCATACATACCCTGTGCTTTTTGCCGCGAGGGTGTTGGGGATCCCCTATCTCCTTCACGAACAGAATAGCGTGCCTGGTAAAGTCATTCGCTTCTTCTCCAAAAAAGCCAAAGTGACAGGAACATGCTTGCCTCTTCCTCTTGGAGCGTTGAAAGGGAGAACGATAGAGGTAGGCATGCCTCTGCGCGAAGGATACACGCTGGCATTGAGTTCAAAGAGGAAGGCCCGTGCTTATTTTAATATCGATCCCGAATGCTTTACCTTCCTCGTTTTCGGAGGTTCTCAGGGCGCGCTAACGGTTAATACACAGTTCCCTTACGCTGCGATAGAGTTGGCAGAGAGGACAAAAAACTTTCAAGTGTTGCATTTCACCGGGTCAGATCTTCTCGTAGCAGAGTGTCAGCAGCTATATGATGATCTAGGTATCTGCGCAACAGTAAAAAACTTTGAGCAGAGGATGGACTTCGCTTGGATCGCATGTGACCTTGTTATTTCCCGCGCAGGAGCGATGACGATAGCAGAAATGATTGAACTAGAAAGGCCCGGGCTTCTGATTCCATACCCCTATGCTACCGATCACCACCAAGAAAAAAATGCCTTGTATATGCAAAACGTTGTCGGCGGTGCTGTTACCATCCTTGACAAAGATTTGGATACACAGATGTTGACGGAGACGATTAGCACTCTTGTCGCTGATAAACAAAAAAAACTGATCGAGATGCAGAAAGCGATACAGCAATACAAAAAAAATAAAAAACATAGAGATTTCTGCTCCGTTGTATGTGAGGTGGCGGGAAGTAAAGTGCGATGAGTAACAAGAGTTTGGTTTTTACAGATACTTAATGCGAAGATCGCGAAGAAAGCGAAGAACAGCGTTAAATCTTCATAGAGGGTGTCATTGGTGAAAAAGGAGTCGTTCCATTTAATTGGGATTGGTGGGATAGGGATGAGTGCTTTGGCACGTGTTGCTAAGGGGAAAAGTTTAGCTGTGGGAGGTAGCGACCAGAGGCTTTCTCCTCTTGTTGAAGATCTTATGCGTGAAGGAATGGGTGTTGTCGTCGGACATGATGCTTCTGCCATTACCCCTGCTCATACTGTGGTCTACACCACTGCTGTCAAAAAGGGGAATCCCGTGCTGGAGGCGGCGAACACGTTAAAGTGTGCTACGATGCACCGTTCTGATTTTCTTTGCTACCTGATGCAGGGGACGCACTCTTTGGCCGTAGCAGGTACGCACGGTAAAACGACAACGACAGCATTGTTGGCTTCCGTGCTTATACGTGCTGGAGTCAATCCTTCTTATGCTGTAGGGGGTATTCTCAAAGAGCAGCAGATCAACGGGATGTGGGGAAAAGGGAAGTGGTTTGTTTTCGAGGCAGACGAAAGCGATGGGAGCTTTTTAAAATACAACCCACATGGTGCGATTATTACCAGCGCTGAAGCAGATCACCTCGATTACTACCAGTCGCACACGAAGATGTGTCAGGCGTATGCTGCTTTTGCTGATAGGGTCGATGGTGATGGACCTCTTTTCTTTTGTGGTGATGACCCCTGGCTGCCTGATCTGTTGGATAGAGGGATAAGCTATGGCTTTGGCAAGAGCTGTGCGTTGCGTGCGAAACGTTATCGCCAACAGGGATGGCAATCTACTTTTGATATAGAATGGAATGGCGTTGTCTATCGCGACGTCGTAGTCAACTGTGCTGGTAGACATAACGCGTACAACGCGTTAGCAGTCTTTGGTTTATGTCTGGATATCGGTGTCGAAGAAGCTGTTATTAGAGAAGCACTGGCTTCTTTCCAAGGGGTGAAAAGGCGGTGTGAGGATCTCGGTACTGTTTCAGGGGTGATGGTGATCGATGACTACGCTCACCATCCATCTTCTGTACATTTGACTCTAGAATCGATCAAAAATGCTGTCGATGGACGCCGTATTGTTGCTTTGTTTCAACCCCATCGTTATTCGAGGACAAAAGATTGCTTAGAAGAGTATGCGAAAGCGTTTAGCTCTGCTGATGAGGTCGTTGTTACTGATCTCTCTTCTGCTGGCGAAGAAGCGATCGAGGGCATTGATGCCGATAGCGTGGCTGACGCTATACGTCTTCACCAAGGGTGTGTTACCACATCCCCCCGTGATAAATTAGCAGAAGAGGTCGTATCACGTTTGCGTCCTCACGATGTGATTGTTCTATTAGGAGCAGGCGACATCACCTCTGTAGGTAGTGATATTCTCGCTCTACTTGACCGCCATCCGCCGAAAAAATACCGCGTAGCTGTTGTGGGAGGGGGCATCTCTCCTGAACATGCAATCTCTTTGGTTTCTGCGAAGAGCGTTGTCAATGCTCTTGACCGCTCCTATTACGATGTAGAGGAGATTGCCATTACCGAGCATGGGGATTGGATTTATAAGAAAGAGGTCTTTTGTGAAGGGGTAGCAGAGGGGCTTAAGAACCACGGAAAGGGCTGTACCCCAGAAGCACTTGCCTGTTTGCAAGAGTCAGACGTTGCTCTACCCATACTCCACGGTCCGTTGGGAGAAGATGGCATGGTACAGGGCTTTTTGGATACGCTCGGTATCGCCTTTGTCGGCTCTGGATATGCCGCTTGTGCAGCGAGCATGAACAAGGTGTGGACGAAGGTGATTGCTGCCCAGGCCGGTGTTCCTACACACCCCTACCTATCTGTTTTTAAAGAGGAGTGGGAGGAAGATCGAGACGATATCCTTGCAAGGGTAGTAGAGGTGGTTGGGCAAGGGCCCATTTTTGTCAAATCTGTTAGCTCTGGTTCAAGTTTGGGAATATATAGAGTAGAGGATCGTTCTTTACTTCCAGAGGCTATTGACAAAGCATTTTGCTTCGATGGTCAGCTTATTATTGAGCAAGGGTTGTCTGTTCGCGAGATTGAGTTTGCTGTCATGGGCAACAGCCGTCTCTTCGTCCCCCCTCCTGGTGAAGTGTGTACAGGAGGCGAGTTTTATGACTATGACCGTAAGTATGGCGAGGGGGCTTTCCCTACAGATCCTGAGGCTAAACTTTCTAAGAAGAAGATCGAAGAGGGTTGTTTTTTGGCAGAAAAGGTCTATCGTGCTTTGCGTTGCCGCGGCCTGGCACGCGTTGACTTCTTCCTCGATGAGAAAGAGCGCTACTGGTTTAATGAGGTGAACCCTTTGCCTGGCTTTGTTGAGAGTAGCCTATATCCCAAGGTGTGGCAGGCACAGGGCCTCCCCTTCTCTTCTTTGATCGATCGCCTCATTATCCTCGCTTTAGAAAATGCGCGGGTGAAGAAGAAAACAACCGCTGTTTGGAGCGGTAGTGAATCGGCGTAGGGCAAAGAAGGAACGCGTGGTCCTTCCCCTTAGCAAGGCGCTGTTGTATATTTTCCTTTCGACAGCGTGTATATCTGGTGTGGTGACATTGGGTTGGCTCTATTATCTGCATATCATTGGGTCGAGGATGAAAAGTGACCAATACCTCATTACGACGCTCATCCAAAAAGCGTCGACAAAAGATTCCTTGGCAGCCCCTATGCTAGCAGAACTGCTTGAACTTTCTTATGACAACCCTACAAATATCTACCTCTTTGATGGTGACCAGGCGCAAAAACGCCTTCTTGCTTCTCCTGTTATTGCTAAGGCTGTTGTCAATGAGATCTATCCCAACAGTGTGCGGGTCGACTATACCCTCCGTACCCCTGTTGCCTATTTGTACGACTGGAGCAATACTGCTCTCGATGAGAATGGAGTAGCATTCCCTGTAGAGCCTTTCTATGAACTTCAAACGCTGCCGGAAATCATCCTTGGGCTCCCTCATGAAAAAGTCGAGGGGTATGGTGAAGTGCCCTGGGGGCGTGTGTATGGGGGAGAGAAAGGTCTGCTTGCTTTGGAGTTGTTAAAAGAGTTGAGGGGCCGTTTTGATCCGAAGGCTGCTCGTGTTAAATTCGTCGACGTTAGCAGGGTTGATCATGAGCAGTATGGAACAAGGGAGATTGTTGTCGGGTTAGAAGAGAGCTTGCGGGGCGTCTATCAAGATGATTCGTTGTTTCTTATCGTCTCTAGAACATTGCGTTTGCCTGTAAAAGAGTACAAAAAAGCGATAGAGAATTATGTCGAATTAAAAAAGCATCTAGACAAAAAAAACCGTTCAACCACTATCATGGTTCCTGAGAATCGTAGTGTGAGGCCTTCAGCAGAGACGATTATCGACCTGAGAATACCCGAGCAGGCTTTTACACAAGAAACATACAATTAATAAGAGGTGATTGGTGGAAGAAGTTAAACAGTTTGCATATATCTTTTGGACAAGTGGAAGCATCGAAGAGGTAAGGAGAGTCTGCCGTTATCTGGTACAGGAACGGCTTGTTGCCTGTGCTAATATCATCCCCTGGGTGGAATCGATCTACTTGTGGAAAGGGGAGGTGGAGACTGCGCAGGAGACCAAGGTCATTTTGAAGACGAGAAAAGATAAATACGATGACGTCTATAAGGTCATTAAGCAAAATACCCAATACGAAGTCCCCGAAGTAGCCCTCGTCTCTATCGACGGTGCTAATAAAGAGTATGTCGAATGGCTTCAAGAGGTTGTCTCCCACACAGAGCAGGTATGATGGGCT
>JAFITR010000032.1 GCA_017116025.1 Simkania negevensis | reverse complement strand
TAACGTGCTAGTTAAAGATCGAACTCACGTGGGACAAGAGAAGCGCTGTCCGTTTTTGTTACTTTTACGTCACTTTTGCAAGAAAGCTGCCGAGGACCAGTAGAAATCTTGAGAGCTGAGCTTTTTTTTGAGCCAGAGGGGCGCATTGAATGCACGCTTGCCTGCTTGGTAGCCGGCGTATTTCGCTGCTATTGTTAACGCTGCATAGGGGAGTTTCCACGGGCACGTTTTGAGTGTTTTGCCAAACAACGTTTTGACGTACTGCTTGCCTCTAGCTTCGTCTGTGACACCAAAATCGAGTAAGTCACTATATTGTTTACGGACATAACCGGTATCAAAATGGCGTTGAAACTCTTGCACCAAAGAGTAGTTATGGGAATGTTTGACAACAGCTTCTGCAACGTAGGCGATCTTGTGTCCTTTTTTGATTAAGGATGCAGCGGCAAAAGCATCTTCCGCTGAGAGTACAGGCAAGAAGCCACCGATGTCATCTAGAGCGCTATTGAGGTATGCAGAACAGGTATCTGAGCAAAAGAAGGTGTAGACGCCATATTTTTCGACGTCTTCAATTCCTCGTATGTGGCTTGTATCGGGATAATTGAACAGCCTGGGAAAGGATTCAAAGAAGCCTCTATTGTCGTGGGGGATTTGTCTAGCATAAGCAAGGGAGGCTTGCTCTTTGAGAAGAGGGGTGATGAGTCTTTCGATTAGAGAAGTATCCAGAGCATATGCATCGGGAGTCATCATCACGGCGATATCAGTGGCGAGTTCTTTGCGTGCACGTTCTCTAGTAGCACCGTGGTTGAACTCTTTGCGAGGGATTACTAGAACATCGGCTCCTAAACGCTTCGCTTCTTCGACAGTACCGTCGTTTGACGATGAGTTGACAACAAGGAGACGAGGTTTAAGAGGGGAGTTCAGCAGCGGGGGCAAGCAGTGTGCAAGGTGTTGTTTTGCCCGATGTGTGATCACGGCAATACCGACACTCTTTTTAGCTTGCTGAGGCATGTTCTTTCTGTTTTCCAAAGGCATGGTGGTAGTAGTGTGCAAGTTCATCCCAAGAATGTTTTTCATCCCAACCCAACAGCTGGGTGTCTAACGCCTCCGTGTTGTGGCGCGTTTTGGGCTCAGAATATTCTGTCTGGTTGGCAAGTGTATAGGAGCAGTCTAAGCTGAGACGGCTGCGCATCTCTTGAGCAAATCGTTTGGTGAAGTCTCCTTGTGACTCAACGTAGCCACTCGGATGATCTCTTTCTATCCCTTCCTGTTCGGTAAGGCGTTCTGCAAAATGAGCGTATGCTTTGGCAAGCAAGGAGACGTGGATGTTGTCTCTGACATATGCAGGAGTTGCTACGTGGGGCGTTTTCCCTTCGTACCAAGAGTTGATGAGGAAGGAGGTGAAGCGACTCTCTTCATAAGGACCAAAAGGGTTTGGAATGACAAACTTGCCCAGCTGCATCTTGTTAACATGAGCGTAGTATTGAAAGACTTCTGCCATCAGCCCTTTAGAAAGGCCGTAAGGGGAGAAAGCGTGCAGAGGGAGGTCGCCTCTACCTTCATTTTGTTCGAATACACTGCCCGTGATGAGTAGTTTGTTGCATTGCTTCTCTTTTAACAGCTTCAACAGCGTAGGAACGCCTTTGGTATTGAGATCTAGAGCACGAATGGGATCAAAATCAGGGCTTTTATAGTCGGTGACATGAGAAGCGTGGTGGCATAAAAGATCCCAGCGCTCTTGTGAACGGACGACGTCGAAGAACGCTTTTGAGCCGAAAGGAGCGCTCCACACTCTTGTAGACCATTGCTTTGTTTGCGCTACGCGAGTAGCGCGAATATTTTGATATGCATCTTCTGTGCGCAAAAAAGTGGCGACAACCTCGTGACCTCTTGCTGCAAGCTCTTTGACAAACCAGCTCCCTGTAAATGAGCTAGCTCCTGTAAACAAAATCTTCATACGGGTATGCTCATGTTTGTAACGTCAATTCCATGTTTAAGTGGTACTTTGCATTGAAGTTAGGATGGCTACTGTCCTTGTCAGAGATCGTTGTTGGAGCTGTCGGCCACTTTATGCCAAACTCTGGGTCGTTCCAACGAATACCGCGCTCAAATTTCGGAGCATAGAATTCCGACACCAGATAAAAGGCTTCGGTATCGTTTTCTAACGTTTGGAAGCCATGGGCAAAACCTCGTGGCACGAAGAGCATTTTCCTGTTCTCTGCATTGAGCTCTACGCCAAACCACTGTTTAAAGGTAGGCGATTCAGAGCGCAAGTCAATGATGACGTCGTACAAAGAGCCCCTAATGCAGCGGACAAGTTTTGTTTCCGCCTTTGGAGAAAGCTGATAGTGCATGCCACGTATCGAGCCTTTTTCTTGGCTATAGGAGTCGTTGGCTTGGACGACTTTCGGGTCTAACCCATTGTTTTTAAATTCGTTATGGCAGAAAAGGCGGGAGAAAAATCCTCTTTCATCACCCATCTTTTCTAATTCAATTACATAAGCCCCATTTAAAGGGGTCTTCAAGAATCTCATTTTTTATTCCTCTGTTATTATACGTGCTATTTGAGAGATAAATTAGCCTCTTCGTATACAGCGTGCAGGTCTTCTTCGAGCATTTCGGGCGTCCACGGGGCTTGGCCTTGACTCCATAGTTCGTTCAGCCTTGCCATATCGCGTTGTGTGTCCATGCATGCCCAGAACCCGGGGTGTTTATAGATTTCGAATTGATTGTCTTTTGCAAGCTCGGCCAGAGGTTTTTTTTCTAATACGCAATCTTGATCTGTTGACAGGTAGTTGAGAAAAGAGCGTTTAAAGAAGAAGAAGCCTCCATTGATCCAGTTGTCTTTGAAGTCGGGTTTTTCTTCAAACTCAACAACATGTGAGCCGTTCAGCTTCATCTCGCCAAAACGTGAAGGAGGGTTGACTCCTAGTCCTGTCCCAATGCGTCCGTGTTTGAGGTGGAAGAGGAGCTCTTTTTTGAGGTTTGCGTTTGTTAATCCATCGCCGTAGGTGACGGCAAAGTGTTCTGCATCGTGCAGATGTTTTTGCGCTGCGCGTGCTACGCGTGCCCCCGTCATAGTCTGCTCTCCAGTATAAGCAAGCGTGACTTCCCAGTTTTCGTTGTGGTTGATTGAGTGGATGGAGTGTTTGTTCGTTGCTAAGTTGACAGTAAAGTCGCTGTTCATGCAGTCGTAGTGTAAAAAGTAAGATTTCACCACTTCCGATTTGAATCCTAGGCATAAGATAAACCGTCTGAAGCCATAGTGGCTATAGAGGTACATGATGTGCCATAAAATAGGGCGTGTGCCGATGGGTACCATTGGCTTGGGACGAAATTCTGTCTCTTCTTTGAGGCGTGTTCCTAATCCGCCACAAAGGATGAAAACAGGGATGTTATTCAGCATGGCTTGCTCTCTTTAAAAGGAGGTGAATTGTTACGCTTTTTTCTTGTATGGGCAGATCATAGCTAGACGGTAGATAAGATAAAAGACAACTATTCAGCATCCCTCTTTCGTCGGGGTAGCGGAATAACGTGAGTGCGATTTTTAACTAGTAGATTAGTCAATGTAGCAGGCTTTCAGCCTGCACGATTTAGGGTGTCTGTACCCAGGGCGTTGCCCTGGGCTGTTACAATTTCAGGCCGTTGGCCTGATTTTTAGGCTGAAGGCCTGACACGTAAGAGCCCGGGGCAACGCCCTGGGTATAGTCACAGCGGCATTTGCAGCCTGAAAGGCTGCTACATTCATTTAGGAAGAGTTAAACGCTTGGAAACGTGCTAATCAAAAACCGAACTCACGCTGAATAGTTGCCCAAGTTTTTCGTAATGGCGGATTTGGTTCAGGGTGATTTCTGCCATATCGGCGTCTTTGTTTTGGTAATAGGTGTGATACCATTCTGCTGTCATTGCAATCGATTCTTCAAAAGAGAGCAGAGGGCGCCAATCCAGCATCCTGGCAGCCTTGTCAATATTGAGCATGAGCAGGCCCGCTTCTCTTTTGTTTTGGATTTGTGAAGAGTCGGTCAGAGTTTCTCCTGTAGGCCAGTGTTTTTTGAATTGTGAGAGGAGGTCTTGCACCGTGCGTACAGATTCCTTGCGGGGGCCGAAGTTAAACGACTGGCCGTTGAATTCATTCGGCTGTCGAGAAAGCTGTTGTCCTAAAAGAAGATAGCCACTTAACGGCTCTAACACATGTTGCCAAGGGCGGACAGACTCTGGAGAACGGATCGTTAAAGATGCCCCTGCAGGCCATGCTCTTATAATGTCGGCAACAATGCGGTCTTCTGCCCAGTCTCCTCCTCCAATTACATTTCCTGCACGTGCAGAGGCGATCGCAACACCCTGTCCGTTCTGAAAAAAGGAGTGGTGAAAGGAGCGAAAGACAAGTTCTGCACACGCCTTGGAGGCGCTGTAAGGATCTTTTCCTCCCAAGCGGTCGGTTTCTTGATAACCGACCAAAGTTTCAACATTCTCATAACATTTGTCGGTGGTGACAATCACTGCAGCTTCTATACTTTTACAGTGGCGGATTGCTTCGAGGAGATTGACTGTCCCGCTCACATTGGTATCGAATGTCTCTCTTGGGTTGTCATAGGAGGGGCGGACAAGCGGCTGTGCTGCAAGGTGAAAAACAAGCTGCGGCTCTTCTTTAGTGATAATCTGGGCAATATTGTTGTAATGGCGGATGTCGGCGGTATAGTGACAGATCCGTTTCTTCAGGTCGGTTATTTCAAAGAGTGAAGGTTTTGTAGGGGGGTCGATCGAAATACCAATGATTTCAGCGCCCAGCTCAAGAAGCCATAAAGCTAGCCAGCCTCCTTTGAAACCCGTGTGCCCCGTAATAAGAACCCTTTTGCCCTGGTAATAGCTTCTCGTTGTCATATACATAACCCCTATGTAACTAAATTATTTATGAGCGCCTTGCAAAGAATAGAGCTTTGATGTTATCCTAGACGAAGCCATTTTGGCATGTGTAAATTTTTGTCATTAGTTTGGCTGCCCTGGTAAGAACCGAGTAAGAACCGGAATCGTGAGGTTATTAATATGTTAGGCCACCCGAAAGGATTGTTTTTTTTATTTATGACAGAGATGTGGGAGCGCTTTAGCTTTTATGGTATGCGCGCCCTGCTTGTCTTATACATGATTGCCCAAGTGGGGTCAGGTGGGTTAGGCTGGACGTATGGAGAAGCTCTTTCTTTGTATGGAACCTATCTCGGTGTGGCATGGTTGACACCTCTTGCCGGAGGTGTTATTGCCGACCGTTGGCTGGGCCAAAGGAACTCTGTGCTGTTGGGCGGGGTGTTGATGGCTGTAGGGTTGTTTACCCTAGCATTCGGTCAGCAACTGGCTGCCTTCTATATCGCTCTGACGGTGCTTGCCATCGGTGTAGGGTTTTTTAAACCTTGTATTACTGTTATTCTCGGCGGATTGTATAAGCCGGGTGATGCGCGCCGCGATAGTGGGTTTAGCATCTTCTACATGGGGATCAACATAGGTGGTTTCCTTGCCAGCATTATTTGTGGTTGGTTACAAGTAACTTATGGATTCCGATACGGCTTCTTGACTGCAGCCATAGGGATGTTGTTGGGCCTTGGCATTTTTCTCTACGGCTTCCGCTATCTGGGTGACGCAGGGAAAAAACCTGTAGCAAAAAAACAAGAAAGGCGTCCTCTCAATGCTGAAGAAAAGCAAGGGATTGCACTTGTTGTCCTTTTGTGTACTTTCCTCATTGCGTTCATAATCGCGTACGAACAAGCTGGAGGCTTACTCAGCATCTATGCTCAAGATTATACCAACCGCGAATTTTTCGGATTTGAAGTTCCCACGGCGTGGTTTCAAGCTTTGAACCCTCTTATGATTACGATGGGTGCTCCGATCGTATCGGTCATTTGGATGAGGCTGGCAAGAAAGAGAAGAGACCTCTCTGTAGCGACGAAGATGGGGATTGGGTTCCTCCTGACAGGAGTATCCTTCCTATTCATGGTAGGGGCTGCTAAAGAGTTGGGCTTTGGTGCCAAATCCAGTCTCTTCTGGCTTGTTGGTTTCAATGTCTTTTCAACCTTTGGAGAGCTCTGCATTATGCCTGTCTTATGGTCGGCGGTGACGAAGCTCTCTCCTAAGCACCTCGTTTCAACTTTGATGGCTATCTCGTTAGGAGCTATTGGCTTTGGTAGTAAGTTGGCTGGGCTCGTAGGGGGTTATATTGAAAAACTCGGCCCTCTTCAGTTGTTTGCTTCTATTACCGTAGCGATGTTTGCTTTCTCTATCGTAATGATTATGGCAAACAAGAAACTGATGGCTCTCTCTGGAGATCGTCTCCTTAATGTTGAGGAAGCTGGTACGCTGGCGTAGCACGTGGGGGGAGGTTGCTTCCCCCGCTCTTCTTCTTTTACCTTTTGTTTTTATGAGTTGTAAATAATATGTTGGGCCATCCAAGAGGATTGTTCTTTTTATTCATGACCGAGATGTGGGAGCGCTTTAGCTTTTATGGTATGCGCGCTTTGCTTGTCTTGTACTTGATCGCTCAGGTGGGATCTGGGGGGTTAGGGTGGACGTATGCGGAGGCACTTTCCTTATACGGCACCTACCTCGGTGCTGCCTGGCTGACTCCTTTGGTTGGTGGTGTTATTGCAGACCGTTGGCTAGGTCAAAGACGCTCTGTTATTCTGGGTGGTTTGTTGATCACGACGGGCCATTTTATGCTGGCGCTGGGTCAGCAATTATGGGCGTTTTATGGTTCTCTTACTCTGATTGCCATCGGTGTAGGTTTTTTTAAGCCTTGTATTACAGCGATTCTCGGCGGGTTGTATAAACCCAACGATAGGCGCCGAGATAGCGGGTACAACATTTTTTACATGGGGATTAATGTAGGGGGTTTTATCGCCGTCTTCATCTGTGGATGGCTACAGGTGACCTATGGCTTCCACTACGGATTTGCTGCTGCTGGGGTTGGAATGTTGTTGGGCATGGCTATATTCCTTTACGGACTTCGCTATTTTGGTGAAGAGGGAAAAAAGCCTGCGAGAATGAACAGCAAACGAGAAAAGCGTCCCCTCAATAGAGGTGAAAAACGTGCTGTCGCCTTTATTGTTATCCTCTGCTTGATCTCCGTTGCCTTCTATACTGTTTACGAACAAGTTGGAGGCTTATTGGTTATCTATACCCAAGACTATACAAACCGCAACCTCTTCGGTTTTGAAATCCCCACCGCTTGGGTCCAGTCGATAGATCCCCTTACCGTTCTTCTCACTGCTCCTATTATCTCTGCTATTTGGGTAGGATTCGCACGCAGAAAAAAAGAGCTATCTGTCGTCATGAAAATGGGGATTGGTTTTGCCCTCTCAGGAATAGGCTTCCTCTTCATGTTAGGAGCTGCTCAGCAGCTAAACTTGGGAAACGGTGTTCAGTCGAGCCTCTTCTGGATTATCGGATGTACCGTCTGTCAAACATTGGGTGAAATTTGTACCGTGCCGGTCATCTGGTCGGCAGTGAGCAGGCTTTCGCCGAAACACCTCATCTCTACTCTGATGGCGATATCCTTAGGAGCAGGGGGCTTCGGCAGTAAGTTTGCGGGGATGGTAGGAGGTTATGTTGAAAAGCTTGGACCTTTACAGCTATTTGCAACAATCTCGGTAACAATGTTTGCCTTCGCCATCCTTATGGCTGTTGCAGACAAAAAGCTTACGGCATTGTCCGAAGAGCAGATAGAGGTAACGGCTGGTTAGCAACGGAGAGGAACAAGATCAGACCCACATTCCGCATTTTTTAGAAAACCGTTGATTTTTGATCAAAAAAAATTCTGATATCAGGCCGAAGGTCTGATTTTTAGTAAAACGGGATGATTTTTTTAAACTTTTTAGTGCGGAATGTGGGTCTGATCTTGTTCCTTCCCGTTGCGAATCAGCCGTTATCTCTTTTTACGTTTCGTCAAGGCGGCTGATGACATTCTTCATGTCGGTGTAGTTTCCTCGCACAAACTGGCGCATATTGTGGCGGAAGAGGCGGAAGCTCGTTCGTTTCTGCGTGTCATAGGGTAAGAAAGCCACCTCTGGAGAGATGAGAGTGTTGGGTAAATTCCAAAGAGGAGAGTTGCTAGGTAGAGGGGCCTTTTCAAAAGCGTCAATAACAATCCCGCGGAATTTCCCTGTTTCTGCAGCAAGGACAAGGGCTGCCTCGTCAATGGCACTGCCGTGGCCAAGGACGATGAGAATAGAGCCGCTTTTCATTAGATTGAATTGTTCTTCTTTGAACCAATGGTGATATTTGCGGCGACGAGGTAGGCAAACAGATACAATATCGCTAAGAGGAAGAACATGCTGCAGCTCATCCTTAGAAAATGTTTTTTGACAGTGAGGATGGAAAGTTTTCTTTTCTTGTACCCCCCAAATGCGCATACCCCAGTCATTGGCTTTTTTTGTGATCTCTGTTCCCAATCTTGCTAACCCCACTTGGAGAAAAATCTTGTTCTCTAGCGTCCATATTGATTCGCGATGAGGGCTTTTCCATATCTTCTCCTTATTGTCCCTTTTCATCCCTTGCCATAGAGAGATATTTTTAGCAAAATAGAGTAGGCCTCCCATCGCATATTCTGCAACTTGTTGCACACTGCTCCCTAAGGTGTTGGTTAGTAATAGCGAGCCTCTGCGGTAGATTTCGTCAAGAGGAACTCCTTGAAGGGAGGGAGAGGGGATGTGTATCCAGTGCAGGGCGGACAATTGCTCCAACGCATCTTTTGGAAGCTGCTGGCCATAGTAAATTTCTGTCGATTGCCTCGCTGCTGCAGGCAGCTCTTCTATAGGTAGATCGTTCAAATCAAAAAAGTCGTATCGGAGAAACTCTTGCTTGAGTTGCTTGATCTCTGATGGGAAGAGTTGCCCTTGGAGCAATACGGTAGGCATGGGGGCTGGATCTTTTCATTGCTTCCTAATTAAGTGTAGAGTACAATGCTCTCTCATTATCTACAAATAGATAAGAACTGAATGGCCTCCGAATGGCCTATTGAATGACCCCAAAGGACTTTGACTTGAAAGAAAGTCAGTCTATTTTAACGCCTGGTATCAGGAGGTAAATATGTATGCGATTATTCAGACAGGCGGCAAACAGTACCGCGTTAAAGAAGGTGATGTGATCGATGTTGAACGACTCGGCGACTTGGAAACAGGTAGCGCTGTTGAGTTCAGCGAAGTACTCTTTTTTAGCGATGGTGTATCGGCCGTTATTGGAAGTCCTCGTTTAGATAGTTGTATCGTCAAAGGAGAAGCCCTTGGCGAGGTGAAAGGCCCTAAAGTTTTTGCGTTCAAATATAAAAGACGTAAAAACTACCGTCGTAAGATAGGGCATCGACAAAAGTATTCGCGGGTGAAAATCACCGCAATCGAAGGAACAGTCAGCTAAGGGATTGAAAAATGGCACATAAGAAAGGTCAAGGAGCTTCACGCAATGGGCGGGACTCCATCTCCAAAAGACTGGGTATCAAGGCAACAGCAGGTGAACACGTCACTGCTGGCAGCATCCTTGTCAGACAGCGCGGAACAAAATGGACCCCAGCAAAAAATGTAGGAAGGGGTAAAGACGACTCCCTTTTTGCTTTGTGCGACGGTGTTGTCTCTTTCCGCAAGACAAACAAAACCTATGTGAGTGTTGTCGCCTCGTAGATTTTTTAGGAGTTAAACGCGAAGATCGCGAAGAGCATTCTTTGCTTTCTTCGCGTTTAATTTCTCGATGCGTTTAACTTTTAGAAAGGTAAGTCTGAGATGTTTATTGATCGAGTCGCTCTTAAACTCTGCGCAGGGAAGGGGGGCGATGGTATCATTGCTTGGAGACGGGAGAAGTCTGTCCCTAAGGGTGGACCTGCTGGCGGTGACGGTGGTAAGGGGGGGAATGTCGTCGTCGTTGCCTCTGAAAATGTCTCCTCTCTAGAATGGTTTCATCAACGTCATCTTCTTAAAGCAGAGAATGGAGAGCCTGGAGGAGGAAGCTGTTGCCATGGTGCAAACGGAGAAGGTTTGCGTCTACTCGTTCCTTGTGGAACCGTGATCAAAGAGAGGGCGACTAAAGAGGTGTTGTGTGACCTTGTTGCTCATGGCGAGGAGTATATTCTCTGTCGTGGAGGGAAGGGTGGCCGAGGCAATACGAGTTTTAAGTCTCCGACAAATCGTGCTCCATACAAGTTTACTCATGGCAAAGAAGGCGAGGAGTGTGAGGTAGAGCTTGAGCTTAAGCTGATTGCAGAAGTCGGCTTGGTAGGTTTCCCCAATGCAGGCAAGTCAACACTGATCTCCTCGTTAGCTGCTGTCCGCGTCAAAATTGCCGCCTATCCCTTCACCACGCGCTATCCCAATCTCGGCTATGTACACTTGCCGAAAGGTAGCCGTCTCCTCTTTGCCGATATACCAGGGATCATTCAGGGGGCGCATAAAAATAGGGGATTGGGATTCGAGTTCTTGCGTCATATTGAGCGAACCCATTTTTTGCTTTTTGTTTTAGATGCTTCTGGTATTGAAGAGCGTAACCCTTACGAAGATCTTGTGATTCTTAGAGAAGAGCTGGCCGAATACAATCCGGACTTGTTAGAAAAACCCCATCTGGTCGTCCTAAATAAATCCGATGTCGATGATTCCGATATTGTGATCGATTGCTTTTTTGACGAGTATAAGGAAGATCCTTCTACGGTTTTTGTCATCTCTGCCTTGCATGGTTCAGGGCTTACCGAGCTCAAGGAAAGACTAGAAGAGCTTTGGCTAAAGGTTTGAGAAGCAATGAAAATAAACGCGAAGGAAGCGAAGAGAATACAACGAGTAGCGAGAACCTCTGATATCTTTAAGAACTTCTCTCTGATCTCGCTGGTGTTATATTTTGTTCGCCACAAATTTTTATTCGTTCTGCTCATGCCGTTGCTTGCCTTTACCGGCTGTACAAACAGTAAGGAGCAAACTGTTTCCTTGGCTCACCCACCTTCTTTAAAGGTATTAGTAACGATCGAGCCCTACCGCTACCTTGTGGATCGCCTTGCAGAAGGGCGTGTAGAAGTTGTCGTTTTAGTCCCTCCTGGTGGTAATCCACATGCCTATGAGCTGACTCCTAGGGAAGCCTCGCGTGTTGAAAGTGCCAATATCTGGTTCTTTCTTGGCGATCAGACGGAGCGTTCTTTGCTTGAAATGATGGAGTCAAAAAAGAACCCTGTACAGATGGTTGACTTGAGGGAGGCTCTTCCTCTTATCGAAGGGGCTCACTGTCACACAGGTCACTGTCATGAAGGCGCTGATCCACACATCTGGCTCAGTCCAAAGCTGCTTAAGATACAGGCAGGCACCATTGCTGCTGCCTTGCAAAAACAGGATCCTGAGAGCGCCGGCTACTATCAGGATAATCTCACTACCCTTCTTGCCGATCTAGATAAGATCGATGCAAAGCTAGAAGATCTGCTTGTAAAGGCTGTGCACAAGACGTTTATCATCTCTCACCCCTCCTTGGGCTACTTCTGTCGCGACTACGGCTGTGAGCAGCTCCCCCTTGAACAGGAAGGTAAGGAACCTACAATCAAGTATCAAACAGCGATCATTATGAAAGCAAGAGAGAGGGGTGTATGCGTTGTTTTTGCACAGGAACAATTTCACAAGAAACCCGCTGAATTAATTGCCAAACACTTACATGCGCGCCTTACTGTGTTAGATCCTTATTCCTACCATTTCCTTCAAGAATTAGAATTAGTAGCAGCTGTTCTTGTCGAGCAAAAAAGCTGCTCCGAGGATTAGCCTGTGGACAATGCAGACGTTGAGACAATCCTCTCTTTTCAAAACGTTTCATTCGCTTATCAAAAGAGCGCTGTCTTAAAAAATATTGAGCTGTCGATCTCCAAGGGAGAGTACATCGCCGTTATTGGCCCCAACGGAGGAGGGAAGACAACCCTTCTGAAACTGATTATGGGCTTTATTCAACCTACAACAGGTGAAGTGAAGGTGTTTGGTGCCTCCCCCAAACTCGCTCGTCCTCATATCGGCTATGTTCCTCAAGTGGTCCATTACGACAGAGACTTCCCCATCACCTGCTTCGAGCTTGTTTTGACAGGGCGCTTAGCACGTTTGCCTTGGCACGGGCGCTATGCTGCTGAGGACAAAGAAGCCGTACAAAAGGTGTTAGAAGAGTTGGGAATTGCTTCCCTCGCCTATTCTCCCATCGCTGTTTTGTCAGGCGGACAACTCCAGCGCTTATTCATTGCTCGAGCACTCGTCTCAAATCCACGCCTGCTCTTGCTTGATGAGCCTACAGCAAGTATCGATCCCGAAGCTCAAGAAGAGATCTACGATATTCTTAAAAACCTCGTTCGTACAATGACGATTGTAATGGTAACCCATAATCTTCAATGCCTTGTCAAAGAGGTGCAAAGAGTGATCTGTGTTCAGCGCGAAGCGGTCTCTATGACCCCAGAGCAGATCTGTGAACACTACGCGATGGGTATCTACCACCCCCTGGTGGAACACCTTAAGGAGCACCATTAACGCGATGTCTTCTTTGATCGATCTCCTTAGGAATAATACCCTCCTGCTCTTTGCCCTGATGGCTGGGCTGTTGGCGTCTGTCACCAGTGGCGTTGTGGGATCGTACGTCGTTGTTAAACGCCTCGCTTTTATCAGCGGTAGCATCTCCCATGCCGTGTTGAGTGGTAT
>JAFITR010000031.1 GCA_017116025.1 Simkania negevensis | reverse complement strand
TTGCTCTGGGCTGTTACAATGTCAGGCCTTCAGCCTGTAATCATGCGATTATTTTTTTACAAAACTGCCAAAGTCGAGTAGGCCTTCGACCTGGAGAACAACGGAAAGTCTATTTTGCCTGTTTAAATTTTCTACACCCGAAGAGTTGCTGTTTTTTTTATGAAACTACGAACTACAGGCTACTTTATAACGCCATCATTACATTTTGTCGGAGGTATGGAGTCCGAGGATGTGTAGGCCTTTTTGCATAGTACGTGCTGTGGCTTCGCACAGGAGGAGACGGCTGTCTTGAAGCGCATCACCTTCTACCCGGCAGTCTCTAAAAAAGGCGTTAAACCGCTCTGCCAGCTGGTATAGGTAGTCGGTAAGGCGGTTGGGCAGCAGATCGTTAGCCATACGCTGAAGCGTCTCGGCAAAACGGAGCAGATGTATCACTAAAGCAACCTCTGACGGGTGTTCAAGAACGATCTTGGTACGCTGTAGGAGCTTTTCAACGTCGATACCTGCCTCACCACCCACCTTGCGTTTGATTCCTTGGATACGGACGTATGAGTAGAGGAGATAGGGGGCGGTATTGCCTTCAAAGCGAAGCATTCTATCGAAGCTGAAGGTGTAGTTTCCTGTTCTATGTGTAGCGAGGTCGGAGTACTTAAGGGCGCCAATACCCACCACTCGTGCTAACGCGTCGACATCAGCTTCACCCCATTCGGGATGACGCTCTTTAACGATGGCTTTAGCGCGCACAACGGCTTCATTAAGCAGGTCGATCAGCTTGACAGTATCACCTGAGCGCGTTTTGATCTTCTGTCCATCTTCGCCGAGGACGAGGCCAAATCCAACGTGATCAAGCCGCTCTTTTTGCGGATCATACAGCCCTGCCTCTTCTGCCGCCTGGAAGACCATCTGAAAATGAAGGCTTTGTCCAGAGTCGGTAAGACAGATCACCCTTTTTGCTTTTTCCGTTTCGATGCGGTGTTTAACGGCAGCAAGGTCGGTAGTGGCGTAGTTGTAGCCACCGTCAGATTTTTGTATAATGAGTGGCAAGGGATCACCCTCTCTATTTAAGAAACCGTCCATAAAAACACATTTAGCACCGTCAGATAGCGTAACAAGACCTTTTTCCTCAAAATATGCAACGACATCGGCAAGCATATCGTGATAGAACGACTCTCCCCGCTCTCTGATCGTGACATCAAGGATGCGGTAGACCTCTTCAAACGCCTCTCTAGAGATCTCGCACACCTTCTCCCACACCTTCTTCACAACGGCATCTCCTGCCTGCAGAGCGACAACAGCGCGCTGGGAGCGTTCTTTGAAGGCTTTATCGGTATCGAACAGACCACGCGCTTCTTTATACCATTGGGCAAGGAAGTGTAGGTTAGCAGCCTCTTTCCCTTCGACAACGCCTGGGTGATTTTCGACCAAGAAGGTAATGAGCATACCAAAAGGTGTTCCCCAGTCACCTACATGATTGAGGCGCAAGACATCATACCCCAAGAACTCAAACAAGCGCGCGATGCTTTCTCCGATGATCGTCGACCGCAGATGTCCCACGTGCAGTTCTTTGGCGATATTGGGAGAAGAGAATTCGACGATGATCTTTTGAGGGGTGGTCGGCAAGGGGATTCCCAAGCGCGAGCTTTGCAAGGCGGCAAGGATTTTGTCAGCGAGGAAAGATGGTGCCATGGTGATATTGACAAAACCCGGGCCTGCCACCTCGACTTTTTCTATCGCACGATTCCCCTGGTCATCGTTGAAGTCGAGCTTAGCGACGAGAGCTTCGGCGATCTTCCTAGGGTTGCTTTTGACCACTTTAGCCAAGCGCATAGCGCTATTAAACTGGTAATGTCCAAAATGATCTTGGGTGCTCTGTGTCACCTCTAAAGGATCGCCACGCTCTTTTAAGTCAGGAAAAGCAACGATGAGTGCTTTTTCAAAAGAGGCAGACAAAAAATCAGCAATGTTTTTCATACAGCAATACCTGCTTATTAAAAGTTCATTAATTGGGTGACAATGACGACAAGCACAAAGAGTGTGAGTACTCCAAGCATCGTCTTACCTCCGAACAGCTGTCTAGGGGTTTGCTTCCCTTTTTTGAGATAGCGCACGCTAAACACCACCATTATAGGCAGAAGGCCCAGCAACAAGCTTCCTCCGATTCCTCCAGCGTACCCAAGTGCTTTAAGGAAGAGATGCGGGTTAACCAAGACAACAAAGAGAGGGACGACAAAAACGAGCAAGGCGAGCAACACCTTACCCCTACCCTTCTTTTTTATTTTGAGTCCGTCGGCCATGAAATCTACAAGGCCCAAGGTCACACCCAAGAAAGATGTAACGATAGCGAAAAAGGCAAAAAAGCGTGCGACAGGGTAGACCCAACGGTTTTTGATAAAGAAACGCAAAGGAGCTATGGCACTATCTCCTGCCTGGAGCGCCTCCAAAAGACCGCCTACTCCTTCGACAGGAACGATACCCAAGATGAGCCATTCCCAGAAGAGGTAGATGACAAAAGGGATAAAGCTGCCGATGAGTATCGCTAGGCGCAGTTTTTTTGCATCGAAGTCGAGGTAGGTAATCAACGAAGGGATCACCCCTTGGTATCCGAACGCGGTAAAGGCGACAGGGAGGAGGAAAAATGTCTTTGGCCAGTGGTGTACAAGGAGGCGCTCGCTCTCCACGTGGCTGCTGCCGATAAAAAAAAGGATGACGTAGCTAACACCCAACCCTACCATCAGCAGAAAGTTTAGGCGTGTAACAGCACGTGTGCCGGCGAGGACAAAAGGTGCTAGGACGAGGAGAAAGAGCAGCGAGGCCTCTCTGTGACTTATGCGATCGATGAAGAGGTGTGAAACGATTTCTCCACCACCGGCAATGTATGCGATCGTCAACAGGTAGAAGAGGAAGATATAGACGATCCAAGCAAATATTCTACCTGCATTACCCAGGGAAGTATAGGCGACAGTGATGATATTGGTCTCTTTGCCTATCCTCAAACACGCCTCAAGGTAAAGCAGACCTGTCGCCGCCATAAAAAGCCAACAGCAGAAGAAGGCAACGAGGGCGGGGACAAAACCTGCAACAGCAGAGACAACGGGCAGCGCCAACATCCCAGCACCGATCGATGTCCCTGCTATCAACAAAGCGCCTCCTACCACCCCTCCTCGTTTATTCAACTGTTACCGACTTAGCAAGGTTGCGCGGTTGATCGATCTCTGTACCTCTGGTATGAGCGAGGTGATAGGCAAGGAGTTGAGCAACAACAGAAGCAGGTACCGCCGCCAGCTCGTCAACCGTCTTGGGGATATAGAGCACATCATCAGCGACATTTTCTATCCCTTCAGCACCTTCAAAAGCAATCGCGAGAATGCGGCCATTACGCGCCTTGATTTCCATCAAGTTGCTGATCATCTTGGGATAGGTCAACGAGTCACAACAGAAGGCTATCGTCGGACACTCTTCATTAATCAAAGCAATGGGACCATGTTTCATCTCCCCTGCAGGATAACCATTGGCATTGACGTAGGAGATCTCTTTGAGCTTCAGCGCTCCTTCCAAAGCAACGGGAAACATAAACCGTCTGCCCAAGAAGAAGAAGTTATCGTAGCGCGCATACTCTTTGGCCACAGCAGCAATTGTTTTAACACTCTTCAACACCTCTTCCACCTGACCAGGAAGCTTCTTCAACTCTTCAAGAAACGCCTTGCCATCCCGCTCGCTCATGTGACTCGTACGCGAAAGGAGGAGGGAAAGGAGTGCTAAGACAACAAGGTTGCTGGTGAAGGCTTTTGTCGAAGCGACGCCAATCTCCGGTCCAGCACGTAGGAAGAGGGTGCCATCGGCCTCTCTAGCCAACGTCGATCCCTGCACGTTACAAATCCCGATCACTTTCGCTCCTCGAGCCTTCAGCTCGCGCACAGCAGCTAAGGTATCTGCCGTCTCTCCCGACTGACTAATGGCAATAGCAAGAGTGCTGTCTTGGACAATAGGATTTTTATAACGATACTCCGAGGCGATCTCCACCTGTACAGGGATACGCGCCTGATTTTCAATCAGATAAGCAGCAAACAAGCCGGCATGCCACGACGTTCCACACGCGACAATAACGATGCGTTTAATAGCCAACAGATCTTTTGCATCGAGGTCGAGGCCTTCGAAGATCGCCGTACCATATTCGTCGTCAAAACGCGACAATAGGGAGTGTCGCAGCGTCTGCGACTGCTCAAATATTTCTTTAAGCATATAGTGTTCATACCCATTTTTCTCTGAGACGACATTATGGAGATCGACCTCGGAGAGGCGTGTGGAAGGGTGTAATTCGTCAGCACTTTCGTTAAATAGGCGTACACAGCCGCGTTCAATAGAGGCAACTTCTGCATGACCTAAGAAGATTACCTGTCGAGTATGTATTGAGAAGGCATGTGAATCAGAAGCGACAAAGGTCTCTGCATCTCCTAATCCGATAACGAGGGGGCTTTCTTTGGTTGCGGCGACTAGTTGTTCGGGATGATCTTGGTGTAGGACAACAACGGCCAATGAGCCTTGAAGCATAGGGAAGATCTTCTGCACGGTATTTAGAAGGTCACCGTTGTAGTGGTAGCTGATGAGCTGAGCGATGACCTCGGAGTCAGTCTCTGTAGAGAAAGGGATTCCTTCAGCTTCAAGTTCTTTTTGAAGAGCGGCGTAGTTTTCGATGATCCCGTTATGAACGACAGCGAGTTTTTTTGTATGGTCAAGATGTGGATGAGCGTTATTCTCCGAGGGCTTACCATGCGTTGCCCATCGGGTATGAGCAACGGCAACATCGAGGGAGATTTTTTTTTCTCTAACAGTTTTCTCCATATTATCGATTTTGCCTACAGCCTTGCTAACAACAAGTTTGCCTGTATGCACTCCGGCAATACCTGAGGAATCGTATCCACGATATTCGAGCTTACGCAACCCTTCAATACAGACATCAACAGCGTTCTTCGAACCGATATACCCGAAAATACCACACATCTTACGACGTTCCTCCTCTTCCGATACGTTCCTCCAACAAGTCAGCCAAGCTTTTTGCCATCTCAACTACCTGCTTCTGTTTATGCCCTTCGACCATCACACGACAGATGTTTTCTGTGCCGGAATAGCGAACAAGGACGCGGCCTTTCTCACCCAGTTGTTTCTCTATTTTTCCTATCGCACCCTTTAAGCCATCGATTTTCTCCAGAGGGAGTTTTGTCTCTACGGAGACATTGAGATGTGCTTGAGGGTAATGTTTAACAACGGTAGCAAGGTCGGAGAGCTTCGAGTCGGTCTCCAACATGATACGCAGCACCTGCAATGCCGCCACGAGGCTGTCTCCCGTGGTGCTGTGGTCGAGGAAGATCAGATGGCCGCTTTGTTCTCCTCCAATAACAGCATCGTGTTTCAACATCTCTTGGATCACATAACGATCTCCAACAGGTGCCTGCACAACTTCTATTCCCAACCGTTTCATCGCCTGCATAAAGCCGAAGTTACTCATGACAGTAGAGACAATACGGTTGTTCTTCAACACCCCTTTTTTGTACATATCGCGCGCACAGATGGCCAATATTGTATCGCCATCGACAATCTGCGCATTTTCGTCGACCATAATCACACGATCAGCATCACCATCGAGAGCGATCCCGATATCGGCCTGATGTTCGATCACTCCCTTTTGAATCACCTGGGGGTACAAAGAGCCGAAGCCTTCGTTGATATTCAGACCATTAGGCTGGTCACCATAGACATAGAGAGAAGCATCGAGTTCTTTAAAGACATGCGGCGCCACACGGTATCCAGCACCATTGGCACAATCAAGGACAATCTTGATATCCTTCAGAGAAAGTTGTTTGGGGAACGTTGCCTTAACAAACTCGATATACCTTCCTTGAGCATCGTCAATCTTCGTGTTTTTTCCCAACGCATCGTCCGTGGGCAGCAGATCGGCAAAATTGTTCTCCAGCACCAATTTCTCCATCTCTTGCTCTACCTTATCTGGCAGTTTGAAACCATCAGAGGAGAAAAACTTGATTCCGTTGTCTGCAAAACTATTGTGTGAAGCAGAAATCACTATCCCCGCATCGGCACGGTAGGCACGTGTAATGAAGGCGACACCAGGCGTCGGCAATGGTCCTACCATCAACGTATCCACCCCCATAGAACACAAACCCGCGATCAACGCATTCTCAAAGAGATAACAAGATAGACGCGTATCTTTACCGATCACCACTCGCCCACGACGACCTTTCCTTAAAAACGTCTGTCCCACAGCACGACCCAAACCCAACGCCACCTCTGGTGTCATCGGATAATGATTTGCCCGCCCCCTCACACCATCCGTACCAAATAATTTTCCTACCATCAACCGAAGCTCCCTAGTTGTACAATGCTTTAAATTTAGACAGGGTAAAGTTATACCTTGACAGCCCTTTCTATTCAACCTATTTTGTGCACCTCGAGCATTGTTGTAAATAACCAGTGAACCACTGAGAGCAGTGGTTCTTGTGGCTCATCTGGTTACCGAACCTGCGGACCTGGTCAAAGTTGGACTTTTAAATCTTGGAAATGATATAGAGCCAATCCTAATCATGCGGCCAGTTTAAAAAATAACTTAGCTAAGGAGAATAAGTACAATGGCAAAATACACTCATATCCTAGTAGCAATAGACCTTTTACCAGAAGACGACGAACCTGTTGCAGAACACGCTATGGATATTGCGCGCTCAACAGATGCCCGCGTCTCTTTAGTCCACGTCATCGAGTTTAAAAACTACACGATTCCCCATGCGACCCTCGAGATCAGCACAGAGTGGAAAGAGGAATCGGAGAAGATAGCCAAAAACAAACTACGCACTCTTGGCAAAAAACTAGGGATTCCCGCACAGGACCAGCTGCTATATGTAGGCAACACCAAGGACATGATCCTCACTGCTGCCGACAAAATGGGTGTCGACCTTGTTGTCGTCGGCAGCCACGGCCGTCACGGCCTCAGCCTGCTGCTTCTAGGTTCTACAGCCAACAGCGTTCTCCATGGGGCAAAGTGCGACGTCCTCGCCGTCAACGTCAACGCAGCGAACAGAATCTCTGGGGCAAAAAAAGAGCTAGCAACAGCAACGAAATAGCTTTATACTGTTAGCCTATTGAAACTTCTAAGGAGTTTAAGAACACTATGGCTCACTATGATAGAGGCTACGTCCAGGGATCCAGTCGAGACACCAATGCTGTTGTCGGGGAGTTTTCCACCCGCGTATATGGCTGGATGACTTTAGGTTTATTGATGACAGCATTGGTTGCTTTTGTCGTCATCAACTCCGGCTGGTCCAGGGCACTCGCCCCTTACACCCTTTTGCTTGGCTTTGCCACCTTAGGCATTGCCTTGCTCATCAACTTCAAGATTCAGACTTTTAGCTTCACCACACTATCGACTCTCTTCCTCGTCTATGCCGCTTTCCAAGGCATCTTTTTCGGCACAGCAATTCCCTATTACGCTGCTATCGCCGGGGCCTCAGCCATCTGGTCGGCTTTTGCCACAGGGGGCACTGTTTTCGGTATCGCCATGCTCTACGGCATGTTTACCAAGAGTGACTTAACGACAATAGGCAGGATTCTATCTTTTGCTCTCGTCGGCCTCATCGGCGCCACTCTTGTCTATTTCGTTCTATCGTTCTTCATCAAGATGACCTTCTTCCACCTCCTCATCAGCTACCTCGGCCTCATCATCTTCACAGGCCTTACCGCCTTCGACGCCCAGCAGATACGCAGGCTCGCCTACCAAACGAGTGGCCAGTCGACGATGGCGATGAAACTATCACTCGTCATGGCGCTGAGGATGTACATCAACGTCATCATGATCTTCTGGTATCTGCTCAGCATCTTTGCTGGCGGCGGCAGACGCTAGTACCGGAAGAAACGGATCCCGGAAGACCGTTCGTCAAAATCAGACCGAAGGTGTCTGACAACAGGCCGAAGGTCTGGAATCAGGCCGAAGGTCTGGAATGTAACAGCCCAGGGCAGCGCCCTGGGTATTGCCACGCAGTCTTTGCAGCCTGAAAGGCTGCAATATTCATTCAATCCAGCAGATATTTTTTCAAAAAGCGACGGCATTTATATTGAAACGATCGTGTAATTACTCGGATACCGTTTTTAAACCATGCCGAATATTGCAGCCTTTCAGGCTGCAAATACCGTTGTGAGGTACCCAGGGCGTTGCCCTGGGCTGTTACATTCCAGACCTTCGGCCTGGTTTCAGACCTTCGGCCTGGTTTCAGACCTTCGGCCTGATTTGACCTTCGGCGTGGTTTCAGACCTTCGGCCTAAAGAAACAATAACGAACTCCTATGGACTGCTGATTTATAGATAGCGATCCTCTCTATCTTTCCATCTTGCTTATCTTGTTCCTTTCCGTGGCTCTTTAAACCTCTTAGAAGAGTGATTTGACGAAGGCTGAGGGATCAAAAGGCTCAAGATCGTCAAGTCCCTCGCCTACGCCGACAAACTTCACAGGAATTTTAAGTTCGTTTTGAATAGCAATGACAACACCTCCTTTGGCGGAGCCATCAAGCTTTGTCAACACAAGACCTGTAATGGGTGTAAACTTGTGGAATGTCTTTGCCTGCTCGATGGCGTTCTGTCCTGTTGATGCATCGACAACAAGAAGGGTCTCGTGGGGCGCTCCTTCTTGCGCTTTGGCACTCACACGCCGAACTTTGTTCAGCTCATGCATAAGATCTTCTTTGGTATGCAGCCTGCCGGCGGTATCGACAAGGACGACGTCACACGCACGCGCCTTCGCTGCCGTGATACCATCGAAAACAACCGCTGCCGGATCACTCCTTGGCTGCCCTTTAACAAGTTCAACACCAAGCCTCTCTGCCCAAAGAGCAAGCTGCTCTATCGCAGCAGCACGAAAGGTATCAGCTGCGCACAACAAGACCTTCTTTCCTTCTTTTTTAAAATGGTTAGCAAGCTTAGCAACAGATGTCGTTTTTCCACTGCCATTGACTCCAACGACCAAAATCACCGTCGGCTCTCCAGCAGAAACAAGAGAGACTTCTTGCGAATATTTTTCCAGCTGCTCAATCAACTCAGCTTCTATCGTCCCAATCAACTTTTCTACAGAAGCATCAGGATCGGATTCCATCAGTTCACGACAACGTTCCATGAGCAAATCGACAGTTGCCACACCGAGGTCTGCTTCGTAAAACAGCTTTTCCAGCCCCTCCAAAGCGTTTTGAGAAAGCTTCCCTTTGACAATCGTCCGCACCTTTTTACCTAAGACGGAACCCGTTTTGGTGAAGAGGGAGGCAAATTTTTGGTAACCTATTTTGAGTATACGAAAGAGCATAGAATTTGTTTTTTTAGGTTGAGAAAGTAAGAATTTATCACATAAGATGGTTTTGTTATATCAATAACCACTAAGGCTGCGAGGTCACTTGTTATTGACACAAATTTACCACTGAGTCAGAGAGATCGACGGTAAAATAAGAATTGGAACAGGGGGAAGGGATGCATCTACACGAATATCAGGCGAAGAAACTCCTTCAGAAATACAGAGTTCCTATCCCTCCCTTTGGCGTAGCAGCCAGTGCGGAAGAGGCGGTACGCATCGCAGAAAGGCTATCCCTAGAAGAAGTTGTCCTTAAGGTACAGGTACACGCGGGAGGCAGAGGCAAGGCGGGAGGTGTGAAGTTTGCCAAGAATCTTGATGAGGTCAAGCAAAAAGCTGAAGAGCTCATCGGCCTAAAGATCGTCAACCAACAGACGGGGCCACAAGGTATCATCGCCCACCAGATCCTCGTCTCTGCGGCCAAAGAGATCAAAAAAGAGTACTACGTAGGGATGATCATCGACCGCAACAGCGCCATTCCCACCCTACTCATCTCTCCGGAAGGGGGGATGGACATTGAGGAGATAGCAGCGACCAAACCCGACAAGCTACTCTCTCTACCGGTCGCCTTCGACGGCACACTACGTCCCTATCAGCAGAGGGTAATAGCAAGTTTCATGGGCTGGCGGGGTGAGACTGCCAAGCAGGGTGTCGCTACGGTATCGGGCCTTGCCAAAGCGTTCATCGACAGCGACGCCTCCCTCCTCGAGATCAACCCTCTGATAGAAACAGCTGACGGCGACATTTTCGCCATCGACGCCAAGCTCACCATCGATGACAACGCCCTCTTTAGACAACAAGAGCTAGCACACTGCTACGACCCCTCTCAACAGCTCCAGCAGGAGGTAGACGCCAAGGAAGCCGACCTCGCCTATATCGGCCTAGACGGCAACATCGGCTGCCTAGTCAACGGTGCAGGCCTCGCCATGGCAACGATGGACATCATCCAGTTCTATGGCGCCACCCCTGCCAATTTCCTTGATGTCGGCGGCAGCGCGAGCAAGGAGAAAGTTGCCCGCGGCTTCAAGATCATCCTGCGCGACCCGAAGGTCAAAGGTATCCTCGTCAACATCTTTGGCGGCATCCTAGACTGCACCACCCTCGCCGAGGGCGTGATCGCCGCAGCAGAAGAGCTACAAGTCTGCGTCCCTCTCGTCGTACGGATGGAAGGCACCAACGTAGAAAGAGGAAGAGAGCTTCTTAGAGCCTCTCCGCTCAATATCATCACCGCCACCACCATGGGCCAGGCAGCAGAAACAATCGTTAACGCCATCAAAGGAGCCTAACAATGCCTATCCTCATCGATGAAAAGACGCGCCTCATCACACAAGGCATAACAGGGAAGTTTGGCCTCTTTCACACGGAACAATGCAAGGAGTACGGCACCAAGGTCGTCGGAGGTGTCACTCCTGGCAAAGGCGGCCAGACCATCCTCGACCTCCCTGTCTTCAATACTGTCCGCGAAGCCAAACAACAAACTCGCTGTAACGCCACAATGATCTTCGTCCCCCCCTTCGCCGCTGCCGATGCGATCCTCGAAGCGGAAGAAGCTCAGATCCCTCTTATTATATGCATTACCGAGGGCATCCCCATACGCGATATGCTTGAAGTGAGCCAAGTCATGCGACGCAGCGCAACGAGTAGACTCATCGGTCCCAATTGTCCAGGCGTCATCTCTCCAGGAAAATGCAAGATAGGGATCATGCCCGGATACATCCACAAACCCGGCAATGTGGGCATCATCTCACGTTCAGGAACACTCACCTACGAAGCGGTATGGCAGACGACACAGCTCGGGTTGGGACAGTCCACATGCATCGGTATTGGCGGCGACCCTCTCAACGGCACAAATTTCATCGACGCCCTTGACCTTTTCAACAACGACCCTCACACAAAAGCAGTCTTACTAATCGGCGAGATCGGTGGCAACGCAGAAGAAGACGCCGCAGCATGGATACAACAACACGGAAAGAAAATCACAGCAGCATTCATTGCAGGAAAAACGGCGCCGCCAGGACGACGCATGGGGCACGCCGGAGCAATCATCTCTGGAGGCCAGGGGACAGCACAAGCGAAGATCGAGGCTCTACGCCAAGCAGGCGTCGTCGTCGCCGACACCCCTGCAGAAATGGGAAACGCGATCAAACGCGCCATCGAACAATAAAAAAAACGCCTACGGTGGCATATGCCTCTATCTATACACCCCCTCTTCTGGCTCTTCGCCGCACTCATCGGATGGCTTAACTCCTCCTCTTTTATCGGCACACTCATCTGGATCGTTATTATCTTCGTCTCCATATTAGTCCACGAGCTAGGACATGCCATCACAGCAAAAGGGTTTCGACAAAATGTCCATATCACCATCACTTTCTTCGGAGGGGTGACAACACGATCAGGGCCTAAAGTCAAACCGTGGCAAGAGTTCATCATCATCCTCAATGGACCCATCGCAGGATTCCTCCTCAGCGCAGTAGCCGCCGCCGCCCGCTCATCACTGTCGCCAGAAGTAAAAATCCTCTACCCCGCACTCACCATCACCATCATCGTCAATATTTTTTGGTCCATCGTCAACTTACTGCCCGTGCTGCCCCTCGACGGCGGCCACCTCATGCGCGTCATCATGGAAGCGATTTTCAAACACCGAGGGACAAAAATTGCCGCCATGATCAGCTTCTGCGTCGCTATCGTACTAAGCTTCATCGCTGTCACTACCGGATACATCATCGCCGCCATGCTCTTCTCCTTCTTCTGCTTCGAAAGCTTCCGCATGTGGCAAACAGTACGACATATGAGCCACCAAGACCGTAACGAAACACACCAAGAGACGTTATCCAAAGCCAAGAAGCTCGTGGAGGAGGGGCGCCTCGAAGAGGCCGCTACACTTTTCTTACACATCAGAGCAGAAACAAAAAAGGGACTTATCTTCAGTACCGCAACAGAACAACTCGCTCAAATCTACCTCACGCACAACAGAAAAAAAGAAGCATATGAGATCCTCGCCCCCATCGAACAAACCCTCTCCATCGATTCACTGATCATCTTACAACAGCTCGCGTGCGAACAACAAAACTTCCCCCTCGCCGCCAAAGTAGGAAACCATCTCTACTCCCTATACCCTACAGCAGAAGTCGCCTTCTATAATGCGATCTCCCTCGCCGCCCTCATTGAAGAAAAACCCGCCGTCGGATGGCTCGAATGCGCACAACGCGAAGGGATGGATATCACAAAACAAACGACCCAAGACCCAAGGTTCCAACCGATACAACATGGGAATCTATTTAAAAAATTCCAAGAATCACTAGATAACTAGCGTGAATTCGACGTAAGCTTAACGTGAG
>JAFITR010000030.1 GCA_017116025.1 Simkania negevensis | reverse complement strand
GCTTTGATCGAGCGCCCTCCGGGCTTATGAAAGTATGTGTTAACCCGCGGCAAAACGAAACATTTTTTTTTACAAAACTGCCAAACTCGAACAGGCCGACAAAAGCTCAATCCTTACCAGGCCGAAAAGAGGCATCAAATACTCTGTCTCGTTGTTCTTCCTCTTTTTCGGGACCAGGTCTAAGAGTACCCGTTAAGGATGGTGGGTCGCCTTCTGCGCCTAGCTGTGAGAATGTTGAGGCTGGGCGTTGTCCATCACCTGTGGGTGGGCGTAATAGGCCACCGTATAGTGAAGAACCGGGGCGGGAGCGGTCACTGTTATTTGAATCAGCACGCGGCCCCATTGCAAAAGCTGCAACAGCAGATTTTGTTTCTTCCCCTGGAATCCCCCTCAAAGCATTTCTGAAAGCCTCCAGTTTCTTTATTTCTTCTTCAGTTAATGGATCGGGAAAAAACTGCCTAAAGCGCGCCAAAATCTTTTTGCCCACTACCTCTGAATCAAATGCCGTTGATACAAAACCCTCGTTTGCCAAGAATGTTTCTGCCTCACTTCTAGTAAGCGGAGTCTTTTTTGCATGAGTAATGAGCGCACCAATAGCCCTGTTCTGTTGCTCCAAGAAGCTATTTTTGTTTTCATTTTCTAGAACGGAAATGAAATATTTCCTTTTCTTGCCTTCAAAAGAATAGCTCATTTTCAGCTGTACTGTGTGGACCTTTTTGCTCACCTCCACCGCAAGCTCTCTTAGAGCCTTTCCAAAAGAGATCAACTTATCTCTTGATTCTGGCGTTAGCTTGTCATTAGCGGTTAAATCCCCTGGTACGCACGCCCTAAAACGATCAAAAATTTTTGTTGCCATGGCTGCTGAAGGAAATGCCTCTGCGACAAATCCCTTGTCCTTCAAAAAACTTTCTACGCCAAGTCGGGTATTTGCAACCTTGGCAAGGCTCCTCAGAAGAGCGTTAATTGCATCAGCTTGCCTCGTTAAAAACGAAGAGGGAGCGCAAGTATTTTCTGGTATTGAAACAAGATATTCCCTTACTTTTTCCTCGTGCCGGTACGTCATAGTGAAACTAGTACGACTGTATCTTGTCGCACCATCAGCAGTGGATCCGTATGAACAATTTCCCGAAAAATCCATCTTAATTCTTTTTTGTACGTTTAAAAAATAAACCAATCCTGTCACAATTATGTCGGAACATGGTACGCTTCTTTCCTTAAATAGGCGAGAATTCTTGTATGAGCGACCAAAAAACGTTTCGCATAGCGACATTAGGTTGTCGAACGAACCAGTATGAATCCCAAGGGTATCGGACTCAATTGGAGAGTTTGGGGCTTGTTCCTGCGAAGGCTGATGAGTCTGCGGATGTCTGTATTATCAACACTTGTACGGTCACAGAAGCTGCCGACAGCGACAGCCGGCACAAGATCCGTCGCTTGGTGCGGAACAATCCTGGATCCAAGGTTGTCGTCACAGGATGTTTAGCGGAGAGGAACCCTGCTCTGGCTGAAGAGGTTGAGGGGATAGACTTGCTTGTCCCCAACAAGGGAAAAGAGCAGCTGATTGAGCTGCTCTATCCTGACATTGAGAATTATCCCGAATTTATCATTGACCAGTTTGAGGGGCATACGAGGGCGTTCATCAAGATCCAAGATGGGTGTAATTCGTTTTGCACCTACTGCATTATACCCTATGTACGTGGCAGGTCACGTTCGAGAAAGGTGACCGACATTCTTCGCGAGATCGAAGGGCTGGTCCGTCAGGGGTATAAAGAGGTTGTCATCACAGGCATCAACGTCGGCGACTTTGACGGAGGGGTCGACAAGGGGGAGGCTCCGGTCTCTCTAGCAACATTAATCCGTGAAGTGGACAAGGTCGATGGATTGGAGCGTATACGCCTCTCTTCGATCGACCCTGACGAGGTTGACGACGACCTTGCTGATGCGGTCCTCAATGGCAAGAAGACTTGTCATTCTATGCATATTGTGCTCCAGGCCGGCTCCAACGCCATTTTGAAGAGGATGAACCGCAAATACACGCGGCAGGTATTCATGGAGACAGTGGAGAGGTTACGAGAAGCATCACCACGCTTTACCTTTACAACAGACGTCATCGTAGGCTTCCCCGGGGAAATGGAACGCGACTTTCAAGAGACAATCGAAGTAATGGAACAGGTAGAGTTTGCCAAGGTGCACATGTTCCCCTATAGCGACCGTCCACGCACACGGGCCAACCTCTATACGAATAAAGTGACATCCGCGGTGATTAAAGAGAGGAAGCAGCTTCTCCTTCGCAAAGCAGAGGAGGTTGCATATCGCCTTAGAGAACGTTTTGTTGGAGAGACGATGAGAGTGCTAACGGAAAAGACTTCCGACAACAATAAAACGATAGGTCATACTGAGAATTTTCTACCTGTGGTGATTAAAGATTATTCATTGCCTTCCAACGAGCTGATCACTGTACAGCTTACACAAAACACTCCAGAAGGCCTCGTTGGCCAACTCGTTGGAGAAGAGGTTTTTTGATGAAGATCGATATTGCTTTACGCTTAAAACCATTTTCCACACATCCTGGAGCCTTTGTACCTCTCCCCGGATCGGTATATGGCGTCCAGATCTTTCCTACACGTCTATGCGTCTACGACCTCAAAACAGCAGACAGAGCGCTTTTAATGGAGTGCAGCCACAACATTCGCGGTCCTTTTGACAACTTCGCTACCTTTCTAGACCTCGAAAAAGAGTGCATACGCGTTTTTGGTCACTGCCCAGCAGGCCTGTTGCGCTACGATATCCGAGCAGTAGAAAAGGGATCGAATCTGGCGATCGACACAGGAAGGAGCAAGACAGAAGAGAAGTTAAAATGGTCTGTGCAGGCCAACAAGGGCAGTGTAAGAGAAGATGCGTCTACCCTGTTTTGGCAAGACGACAACGCAGTTACCACTCCCATTAGCAGCTCTATGGAAAGGCTTGCGTTGGGGTGTCATAAGAAACAGGATTGGGAAGGTGTTGTTCAACGCAAAGATATCCGCGAATTTCTTCCCTTCTGGTTTCGTTTGGGGAGTATCGCCCCCGCCCTTAAAGACCCTATAATAAAAGAAGGGACGGCTTCCCTGCTGACCTCTCTTGAAAAGGCGATTGCCGCCTCCGACCCACAAGCGATCACTCCCACGTTATCTAACATCTTTGCATGCGGCTTCTGTGGTATCCTCTTTCCCCGCCTCATCGACAACGACTACCAAGGCATTGTCGATGAATCCACCGCCCTCTCCAGAGACGCTTCGCCTCTCGTTCTACTGAAAGAAGGGGCTCGTCTAATACGCTCTCTCTTTATTCGCCAAGAGAAGGAAGTGGTGCAGATACTTCCTTCTGTACCAGCAGAACTCTATTGCGGCCGGCTGACAGGCATCGCTTGCCCCGACATAGGGATTATAGAGATCGAATGGAGTAAAAAGAAGGTGCGCCGCCTCAAGATCTATGCAGAGCACGATGGCAACATCTTGCTTGCTTTCAAGGGGGGAATCAAAAGGTTTCGTGTGAGGAGAAACCGCCGCGATATCGGTTTTGTAATGCAGGTAGGAACGCCCCTTGCAATTCAGAAAGGCACGGCGTATGATCTTGACCTTTTCGAGAAATAAACGATGAATATAAATACGAAGATCGCGAAGAAAGCGAAAAAAATACAAAAAGCAACGGGAATCGCTACCGACTCACCAGACCTTGCCCCGCTCATCCACGGCGACAGCTATAATCCACACGAATTTCTAGGCCTACATGACGATATCCACGAAGGCAAAGTCATTCGCCTTTGGCGCCCTGACGCTCCCCATTTCCACATCGAACTGTTTGGTGATATTGTTGAGATGTCCAAAAGAGACCCTGCAGGACTTTTCGAATACCATGTCCCGGCAGAGACTCTCCCCACCGACTACAAAGTCTACCACACCAGCGGGTTGCTTGCTCACGACTCTTACGCCTTTGCTCCATCGATAGGAGAGCTTGACCAACATCTCTTCCATAGAGGCGTCCACTACGACCTCTACAACGTCATGGGCGCCACCTCCATCACCCACCAAGGCGTCCAAGGGGTACGGTTTGTCGTATGGGCACCATCAGCGACGAGGGTCTCTTTGGTAGGAGACTTCAACCACTGGGAGGGGCGCACCAATCCGATGCGTAACATGGGCTATACAGGGCTGTGGGAGTTGTTTGTCCCCGGCCTTGTCGACGGGGAGAAGTACAAGTATGAGATCAAAACTTCCACAGAAGAGATACGCCTCAAGACGGACCCCTTTGCCTTCTTTTTTGAGCAGCGTCCCAAGACGGCAGCCATTGTCTGGTCAGTCGACAAACACGAATGGAACGATCAATCTTGGATGAAGCGCCGCCGCACGCAAAACCTCTCTTCTAGCCCTGTCAACATCTATGAGGTTCACCTCGGTTCGTGGAAGATGTGGAACGGCAACTCATTACACTACCGTGACCTTGCACACCAGCTTGCACACTACTGCCAGGAGATGGGGTACACCCATGTTGAACTCCTCCCTATAGCAGAGTATCCGTTCGACGAATCGTGGGGCTATCAGGTCACTGGATACTACGCTCCAACAAGCCGCTACGGCACGCCGGAAGACTTCCAATACTTTGTCGACCACCTCCACCAAAACAACATTGGCGTCATCGTCGACTGGGTTCCCGGCCACTTCCCTGCCGACGATTTTGCCCTTGCACGCTTTGACGGTACATGCCTATACGAGCATGCCGACCCAAAACAAGGCTACCATCCCCACTGGAGCACTCTCATCTTCAACTACGGCCGTCCGGAGGTATCAAACTTCCTCATTGCCAACGCTCTATACTGGTTCGACAAGATGCACATCGACGGCCTACGCGTCGATGCTGTAGCGTCGATGCTCTACCTCGACTACGGCAGGGACGAGGGGGGTTGGATCCCCAACGCTTATGGGGGCAAGGAGAACATCGAAGCGATCGAATTTTTGCGCCACACCAACTCCATCGTCCACCAACGACATCCTGGAGTAGTGATGATTGCCGAAGAGTCGACCTCTTTTGCAGGAGTATCCCACCCCGTCGAGCAGCACGGCCTAGGGTTTGATATGAAATGGAACATGGGTTGGATGAACGACACCCTGCGCTACATCAGCAAGGATCCCATCCATCGCAAATGGCACCACAACGACCTCACTTTTGGGCTCCTATACGCCTTCTCTGAAAACTTCACACTCGTCTTCTCCCACGACGAAAGCGTCCATGGCAAAGGAAGCCTTCTTTCCAAGATGCCTGGAGATCAGTGGCAACAGTTTGCCAACCTACGCCTCCTTCTAAGCTACCTCATCTGCCAGCCGGGGAAAAAGCTTCTCTTCATGGGAGGAGAGTTTGGTCAATGGAACGAATGGCACTGCAAAAACTCTTTAGACTGGCATCTGCTCGAACATTCCACCCACCAGGGTGTCCATCGCATGGTCAAAGAGATCAACCACCTATACCTTGCCAAATCACAGCTATGGACAAGAGATTTTGACTATACAGGGTTTGAGTGGGTCGACTTCAACGACACTGACAACAGCGTCACCTGCTACAAGAGGAAGAGTCACGACGGCGACCTCCTCTGCATCCATAACTTCACTCCCAACTACCATGGCGACTACTTCGTCCAACTCCCCTACATCAAAGAGATCAGGGAGATATTCAATAGTGACAACGAACGTTATGGCGGCACCGGCAAAATCAACGTCTTCCCACACAACGCCTACGACGGGCATGGCAACGTTATCGGGGTACATATACAGCTTGCTCCGCTAGCAACCATGATCTTCGAGGTGCGCTACTAAAGAAGAGGTGTTTGAGTAGAAAGTTAACGAGACAACGAAATGAAACGCAAAGACGCGAAGACCGCAAAGAAACGCAGAGAAAAGAGAGGACTTTGTTAAAAGAAGACCTCTTTTTTCTACATCTGAATAGCTACAACAAAACAAAGAATAGCGGGAATTGTTACATGACGAGCAACGCAGAATATAGCTATCTGTGCCAAGAGGTGTGGGAGCACAATAAGCGCTACTACATCGACAACGCTCCCACCATCAGCGACTACGACTACGACCGATTGCTGAAGAGAGTGGAAGAGATCGAACAAGAGCACCCGGACTGGACCCTCCCCTCTTCACCAACGCAGAGGGTGGGAGAGATGCCCTCTGAAGGCTTTGCTACCGTCAAACACGTTCTCCCTATGCTCTCGCTGCAAAACAGCTACTCAGAAGAGGAGCTTGACGACTTCATCAAACGGATGGAGAAGCTTGTTGGACAGAAGGAGCTGCGATATTTTTGTGAGCTGAAGGTGGACGGCACAGCGATCTCCGTGCACTACAGCAAAGGAACCCTCACCCGTGCTGTAACGAGGGGTAATGGCTCTGAAGGCGATGACATCACAGGCAATGTCAAAGCGATCCAGTCGCTGCCATTACAACTTGTTGGCACAACACTTCCCAACGAGCTGGAGATACGCGGCGAGGTATTCATGCCCAAGGCATCATTTGAAAAGCTCAATCAGCGCCGTGAAAAGGAGGGGCAACAACTTTTTGCAAACCCTCGTAATGCTGCAGCGGGTTCTTTAAAACAGTTGAACCCGAAAGTCACTGCTGAACGAGACCTCGCTATCGCCTTCTATGCTGTAGCACACAGCGCTCCCACCTCCCTGACAAAACAATCACAAGCTTCTGGATACCTCCAACAGCTTGGCTTGCCATCTGTATACAGCTGCCGACTATGCAGAAGCAAAGAAGAGATCATAACATATATCAAAGAAGTGAGCGAGCTACGCCCCTCCCTCCCCTTTGAGATCGATGGTATCGTCATTAAAATCGACGATCTAGCCCTTCAGAAAGAGCTAGGAACAACAGGCAAAAGCCCCCGCTGGGCTGTAGCCTACAAGTTTTCTCCTAAACAAGCGACAACGACCGTCCTCGACATCACCGTCCAGGTAGGTAGAACAGGGACCCTCACCCCCGTCGCAGAGCTTGATCCTATCCTCTTAGCAGGCAGCACTATCTCACGCGCTACCTTACACAACGAAGAAGAGATAAGAAGAAAAGATATCCGTATTAGCGACAGTGTAACGATAGAAAAAGGGGGCGATGTGATCCCTAAGATCGTCTCTGTTGACCTCAGTAAACGAAAACAAGACACCTCCCCATGGCAGATGCCCAAAAGATGCCCAAGCTGCGATAGTGTAGTAGTACGAGAAGAAGAGGAGGTCGCAGTACGCTGTCCCAACGCCCCCAGCTGCCCAGCACAACTCCATCGAAGGATTGCCTTCTTTGCCGGAAGATACGCCTTCGACATCGAACACCTTGGAGAAAAAATCGTTGCACAACTCATCGACACAGGCCTTGTCAAACGTCTCTCTGACCTCTTTATCCTCACACCTGAACAACTGGCCCAACTGGAAGGGTTCAAAGAAAAATCCATTCACAATCTATTAAAAAGCATCGAACAGGCAAAAAAAACCACCCTATCGCGTTTCATCCTAGGACTCGGTATTCGCCACATAGGGACAGAGACAGCCGACCTCCTCGCTAAACACGCTGGAGAGATCAAAGCCCTCATTGATATGGATAAAGAAACGCTGATACAGATCGAAGGGATTGGAGAGAAAGTTGCCGCGGCGATTGTCGAACACTTCCAAACCCCCTCCAACATCAAAGAGATAGAAGCCCTCATCGACAACGGTGTCCAACCGATCAAAGAAGAGTTCAAACACGACAGAACACACGCCTTCTACGGGAAAACCATCGTACTCACAGGGACGTTACAAACAATCTCCCGCCAAGAAGCCACAGCTCTTATTAAACAACACGGAGGAAAAGTGTCCTCTTCAGTCAGCACAAACACCCACTTTGTCGTCGCAGGAGATAGCCCGGGATCTAAACTCGATAAAGCAAAAAAACTCAACCTGACGATCTTAGACGAACAGCAGTTTAAAAAAACGATCGGTTTTGATAGCCACGAAAAGTAACAAGATAGACAAGATCGTCAAGATCCACAGGATAGCTACTTATAAGGTAGAGAAAAAATAAAATATAAAAAATAATTTATACTGACTGCCTCACAAGTAGCCGGAGCTTCCCACTAGAATTTTTACCACAGAGAGGAGAGGGGAGAGAGAGAAATTTAGGATATTTGGACCGCATTTTTCTTGAGATAGTCATGAAAGACCTCTTCCTCTCTCTCCTCTGTAGTAAATATCACATTGATAGTCACAAGGTTGCTTCAACGGGAATTGCTGACAAGTAGCTATCCTGTGAATCTTGACGATCTTGTCTATCTTGTTACTTCCGTGGCTACTAAACCGCTTGCGTGGTTACTAAACCCTAGCCCTGGGAGTGTAGATGGCTGACGTCTCGGGAAGAGTTTTGAGCTCGTCATCCTTTGTTCCCAACCACTGCTCAAAACGGTTGTTCGCATGTGCAATCGTGTAGCTTGGCAATATAGTATAAAATAGACTCACCCAGTTAGAGAACATCGCTGTCGCCAGATCAGAAACAACAGCCGCTAGATGTTTGAGAGCACTAGAGCCAAGTTCTTTGGCCGTACGTCCATATAAAGGTTCTTTCTTGATACAAGCGGCAGCAGCAAAGGCCCCTTTGCCAATCGCACATCCTAAGTTGTAGATAGCACCAACGATTGACGTTGCCTCGAGTAGTACAAAGGAAACAACAAAACGGCCCAACGCCTTCATCGGACGAACAAGCCCCTCATCTCCCTTGTGATAGTTCATGTTTATAAATTCACCTGTTCGATGAATATGCCAGTTTAAACCGGTTGTTGGATTCGCATTTACTAGAAAAGACATCATACGCTCCTTAAAAAAATATTTATCTTCGGCACTTATAAAAAACTCTACTCATTATATCCTCTCTATATTAAGAGTCAATAAAGGTTTCGTTTAGGATTATAACTATTTTCATAAGTCCAGAAGGCTTCTGACAGCTATTGATTCATTTCTCTTACCAGATGCCGATCAGCTTCCACCATAGGGAACCAACACCGAGCCATATAACGATATTGATGATACCGACGAGGAGTCCAACAAGCCACCACTCTCTCATTTTGACGTATCCTGCACCGTATAGTACGGGGGCAGGACCTGTGGCGTAGTGTGTAAGGCATCCGAAGAGATTACTAACGAAGGCTAGCGAGAGTGCAGAGAGGAGGGGTGGTGCGCCGAGTATAATAGCAACGGAGAGGAAAGCTGCGTACATGGCGCCGATATGTGCGGTATTGCTGGCGAAAAAATAGTGGCTGAAGAAGTAGATGACATTGAGTGCAAAGAAGGCAACAGGCCAAGAGAGTCCGTGGATATTGCTGACGGTGAGTTGGCTAAAGTAGTCGATGACCCCTAACGTTTTTAGGAAGCTGGCCAGTGCAAGAAGGACACTGAACCATGCAAAAGTTTCCCACGCTCCCTTCTCATTGACAATATCACTCCATTGGAGGACGCCAGTAACGAGTAAAATAGAGAGGCCAACGAAGGCTGTCGTCGTGCTCGATATGCCAATTCCCGGCCCCATAATCCAAAAAAGGATCAGGAAGACAAGGGTGCCCACCATGATCTGTTCGTGGAAGGAGATAGGCCCTAGTGCGGCAAGGCTCTTTTTTGCTTCTTTTTTTGCATTTGGTGTTACCTTGATCTGCGGGGGAGATACTTTATAGATGATGTAAGGAATGATGATCAGGGAGAGAATTCCTGGCACAACGGCAGCAGCGGCCCACGTTCCCCAAGAGATGGTAATGCCCATCCCTTCGGCAAGTTTAACGATTAAAGGATTGCCTGCCATTGCTGTAAGAAACATCGCCGCTGTGATGGCATTGCTTTGAAAAGCAACAAGGGTTAAAAAAGAGCCCATTTTTTTTGCCGAGGGCGTGTGTGGGTGGCTATCGAAAGAGAGTGTTATGGATTGAATAATGGGGTATAGGATTCCACCAAGGCGTGCGGTCATACTAGGGATAAAAGGTGCCAGCAGGCATTCGCAGCCAACAAGGGCATATGCAATACCCAATGTGCTTGCACCAAACACTTTAAGAAAGTAGTATGCGATTCGCAGCCCCAGCTTCGTTTTGATGAAGCTACGTGCGATAAAGAAGGCGATAACGATCAGCCAGATAACGTCTTCACCAAAGCCACTTAACGCCTCTTTAATCGTAAGGGTCCCCGTCAGAGCAGCGACTGCTAAGCTCAAGAAGGCTACACCACCCATGGGGAGGAGCTTACTCATAATCCCTACGATTGTAGCAACAAAGATAGCAAGAAGGTGCCACCCCTTTATTGGGATAGTCTCAGGGGCGGGGGAGAACCAGATGGCAAGACCAACGGCGAACGTCAACGCTAACGGTATTGGTTTAACTCCCTGCCATTTTTTTGGAGAAAGCTCTAAGGAGCTTTTTTCGCTAGTAGCTTTCGTCATAGTTTGTCACTCTTAATATCAACGATGTAGTGTAGAAAAGAGGGAAAGACCTCTTCAGCAACAAGAGAGAACTCTAACGAAGAGAGTCCATCTTTACGAAAATCAATGCGCCCTTTGCGCATTTCTCTAAATTGTTCTTTATTGCGTTCTACAAGAGCGTCCAACTCGGTTTTTTTTGCGCTCTCCTGTTCATACCATCCCTGTGGAGTCTGGTAACGGCTTGGGGGGTGTGGCAAAGAGCGGAAATTCCCCCTGAGATAGCGATATGCAAGGAGGCGTGAAGAGCGGCAACGAAAAAGGAGATCGTTATCCTCTGCTCCCCAATGCCAGTATTGGTTGCTAAAACCATTAACCGCGACAAAATCATCTCTGTTGAACTGGGTTACTCCTCCAAAATACTGGTCGGGCAGAACGTCAAACTGCGTTGCTTTGGCGGCCAGGTGTAGGGGGTATGGGAAGGGGGTGTAGTAGCTATCGAGTGGGAGCATATCGATATCGTGAAAGCAGAAATAGTCACACTCTTCGTTGGCGAGAGAGAAGCCAACATTCAGGAGCTTACCTCGATTAAAGGGCAAGCCGTCGTCTTTTTGTTCAACGAGGATAATGGTATGATCGATCGCTCGGTCAGTGAGGTATGTATGGAGATAGGGAACAAAATGCAAAGCATGCTCTTCTCTATTACGAAAAGGGACAATAACGGCTAGCTTACATTCTTGAGAGGATATTGACTTGTGCTTCCTACACATTGCAACAAGGTCGTAGTTGCGCCACCACTGCCTGCTATAGATGGGCAGCAAGGCAAAACGGTGGTCATGGGAGAAGGGCAGCCATTTGTCAAGGAGCTTCGATATCAAAGCGATCTCCTAGCAAAGTCTGGTTGGTATAGCTATGAAGGTTGACCTGTTGCATCGTCCCTACCATCTCAGGCTTTCCCGAGAAGAGGACATTTTTCCAGCAACGCGTTCTGCCTTTAACAAATCCGGGTTCTCTTTCATTAACCCTTTCGACAAGCACCTCAACTTCTTTGCCAAGCATCTCTACAAGGTGTTTTGCGGTAATCTCTTTTTGTATATCGAGCACTGTCTGTAAACGCTGCTGCTTAACCTCTTCAGAGATATCGTCTTTCCAACGCATAGCAGGAGTGCCTTTACGCTGGCTGTAAGCGAACAAAAAGCCGACAGAAAACTGCACCTTCCGAAGGATATGACACGTCTCTGCAAACTCCTCTTCTGTCTCTGTAGGGAAGCCTACAATCAAATCTGTTCCCAAAGCGACATCAGGGACGATTGAACGCAACATCTCTACCTTTTCCAAGTATTGTTCAATGGTATATATCCTGTGCATCTTGCGCAAAATGCGATTAGAGCCCGCCTGAAAGGGGAAATGAACAAACTCGCAAAGGGAAGGGAGGTCTCTGACAGCCTCCATCAGCTCTCTGGTGATATCGACGGGGTGGCTCGTCATGAAACGAATACGGTCGATGCCTTCAACTTTATCGATACGAGCAAGGAGGTCGTGGAAGAGGCATCCCCACTCCTGTTTGTCTTTGCCATAGCTATTGACATTTTGGCCCAACAGCGTCACCTCTCGATACCCCTTACCCGCCAGCTTCTTACACTCTTCAACGATGCTATCGGGGTGGCGCGAGACTTCCTGTCCTCGTGTATAAGGAACAACACAATAGGTGCAAAACTTATCACAGCCACGGATAATCGAGACATACGCCTTGACAGGATCATCGCGCCTGGCAGCTTCGTAGTCTATCTCAGTATGAAACTGCGCATCCGTCAGGTGGCACTGCTTGCCCGTCTCCAACACTTCATCAAGGAGATCGTTCAAATTGTGGATGTTGTTTGTCCCGAGGACAAAGTCGACATGGGGAAGTTTACGGAATAGCGTCTCTTTTTTTGCATTGGCCATACAACCCGTCACACCGATGATCGCGTCGCGCTGCGTCGTTTTACCAAGTTTGCCAAGCTTGCCCATCACCTTGCGTTCAGCTAAATCCCGAATAGAACAGGTATTATAAATTAATAGATCAGCCCCTTTCTCCTCCTCTGTCCGAATCAGACCACGTCTCTCCAGAAGCCCTACCATCACCTCCGTGTCCAGCTCATTCATCTGACAGCCGTAGGTTCTGACAAAGAATTTTTTCATCTCGCGCCTAGGCTTTCTCACAACAACCATTGCTCTCTACCCATCTAAGTTTAGAAAAGGCAATTAGGTTACGTCAAAGGTCGAATTTTTTCAAGGCTTTGGCTTCGTCAACAATTTCCGCTAAAAACCGACCAGTCTTTACAGCCAAACAGACACTGAATATAAACGACGTG
>JAFITR010000003.1 GCA_017116025.1 Simkania negevensis | reverse complement strand
TACTTATAGCGGGTAGGGTCGGGGATGTTTGCTAAGACGAACGCTGCCTTTCTCAGGCTACATGCTAGACACTCTCCACAGTGGCTTCCATCAAGAGGCGGGTCGTAACAGCTTGATGTCAAGTCAAAGGGGAGATTGTATTCAACGCCTTTTTGTATGATGGTTGCCTTGTCCCATTCGATCAAAGGCGTTAACAGGCATGGAGAAGTTCCCGTTGTTGCTTGTTTGGTGGCATAGTCGATGACGTGTTGAAAGCGCAAGACAAAGTCGGGACGGCAATCAGGGTAGGTATTGTAATCGTCCTTGTTGGGACCAAAAAAGATTTCATGGGCGTCGAAGAGCTCTGCCTGCTGGATGGCGTACGCTAAAAATAGCGTGTTGCGTGCGGGGACGTAGGTGGAAGGGATTTCTTCAGGTGATAGCGCTTCTCCTTTAGGTACCACCTCACTGCTTGTTGCAAGTAAAGAGGTGCGTGCAAACGAAGAGGAGTCGATCCGGATCACTTTGTGGACAGCCTTGTAGTAGTTGGCAATTGCTTTTGCGGACTCTAACTCCTTAATATGACGCTGTTGGTAGTCAAAGCTGATGCAGAGACATTCCCTCTCTCGTTCCGTGGCGATGGCGAGCAGAAGGGTAGAGTCAATGCCTCCGCTTAGTAAAATAATGGCGCGTTGCTTTGTCATCCGGTTATACCCCGCGTTTCTCTTTTGACCAGATGTATTTGTGCATTTGTAGATTGAGACGTACGGCAAGTTTGTCTTCAAGGATCCATTCAACCAGCTCTTGAGGATCGAGTTCGTCGAACACTGGAGAGAAGAGAATCTGGTCAACACGTTGGGTTAGAGCATATTGTTCGACGATACCTTTTGCATAACAATAGTCGTCTTTGTCCTTGATGACAAACTTCACCTCGTCACTTCTCTTTAGCTTGCCAATGTTGTCCCAAAAATTCCTTCCTTCCATGCCGCTCCCAGGGCATTTGACGTCAAGAATGATTTTGACGCGAGGGTCTACAGAGGCTATAGAGAGCGATCCCCCCGTCTCTAAAATCACCTGATAATCCTCGTCGCACAGCTTGCTCATGAGCGGAAAAACATCCTGCTGTAAAAGAGGTTCGCCCCCTGTTACGCAGATATGCTGAAGGGCATGATGATCGACCGATTCAAGGATCGAAGTAATCGTGTATCTGGTGCCACGACCAAAAGAGTAGGTGGTGTCACACCAAGTGCAGCGTAAGTTGCAGGAAGCCAATCGGATAAAGAGAGTTGGCAGACCCGTCCAACTAGTCTCTCCTTGTATGCTTGAAAAAATCTCTATTATCTGGAGTGTGCTCATTTTGCCAAGATAATAACACAACGGCTGTCAGGATATCAAGGAGACAGCGCCCTGGTGTCCCTAGGGATTTTCTCAGTGAGCTCAGTGGTAAATTGCGCAACAACGTTAGCGTCCGAGGACGGCAAGCCACTCTTGTTGCTTCGCATCGACCTGGTCGCGCGGAGTGAGTAGGGAGTTGGCTAGGTGGCTTTGTCGGCAGGAGTGGTTCTCTTCGAAATCTCTTTTTAGCAGCTCTAGGAGCAGAGAAAAACCTTGTTTGTTGTTGTTTTTCATAATAGAGACGATTTGTTGGATGGTGACGTGTTTGACGGTGTCGTCCCAGCAGTCGAAGTCGGTGACAAAGGCACAGGGGAGAAAGCATACACCAGCCTCTCTTGCTAAGGCGTATTCTGGGAAGGCTGTCATGCCAATAATATCTGCTTTCATCAGGCGGTAGAAGTTTGATTCTGCTTGTGTGGAAAAGACGGGGCCTTCGATAGCGATGTATGTCTTGTTGTGGTGTATAGTGAAGTTGAGCTTGGGTTGTATGGAAGAGAGGATGTCGATCGCCTGCTGGCAGGAAGGTTTTGCTAGAGGGACATGGCCGACAATGCCGTCGCCAGCAAATGTTGTTGTCTTTGTGCGGTGCGTCTGGTTGATGAACTGTGTAGGCACGACCATGTCGCCAGGATGGAGCTCTTCTCTTAAGCTGCCGACAGCATAGTAGGCGGCGATTTTTGTCGCACCATGCTGCTTGAGAGCGTAGATGTTGGCGCGGTAGTTGACTTCTGAAGGAAGAAGCTTGTGGTGTTGCCCATGGCGAGGGAGGAAGAGGCACTCCGTCCCGTCAATTGATACTCGTTTTAGCCCCGGTGATGCTACCCCAAACGGTGTCGTTCGGTTGAGCTCTTCGATCGTATGAAACTCATCAAAGCTTTCAAATCCTGTTCCACCAATGATCCCCCACATATGCTATACCTCTGCCTGTTGACGTTGACAGAGTGTTTTGAGCGAATGTTCTTTCACCTCTTTTTGGGTGTAAACACCAGAGTCAAGGACGTGGCTGGTGACGAGGCATGCTGGCGTGACGTCGAAGCTAGGATTGTATACAGGAGCGTTTTCTGGGCTCCATTCTATTGTGCCGAAGCAGCCCGAGGCACCACGTACTTCGCCCGCTGCACGCTCTTCGATAGGGATCTCTTGGCCATTGGCACATTGGAAATCGATGGTGGAGACAGGTGCGACGATGTGGAAGGGAACGTTGTGGTAATGAGCATTGACGGCAACAGAATAGGTGCCGATCTTGTTGGCAAAATCGCCGTTGATGGCGATACGGTCGGCGCCAACCATCACTCTAGTAATGACTCCTTTTGCCATCAAAGAAGCAGCCATATTGTCGCAAATGAGTGTGTAGGGGATTCCCTCTTTCTCTAGCTCCCACGTTGTCAGCCTGCCTCCTTGTAGCAAAGGGCGTGTCTCGTCGACGTATACCTGGACCTTCTTGCCCTGACGGTGTGCTTCGATGACAGCTCCCAAAGCTGTTCCTGGGCCGTTTGTTACCAGACCGCCTGTGTTGCAGTGGGTAAGGATTGTTTCGTTAGAAGCAATGAGGGCTGCACCATGCCCAGACATGTTGCATGACATGGCGTATTCTTCAGCGATGATTTCGTCGGCACGTCTTGTGATACCCTCTTTTGTGCATAGAGGGAAGTCTTCCATCAGCTTATCGATGGCGTATGCGAGGTTGACAGCAGTAGGGCGGGCAGATTTTAGCTGCCGTGCAGCGCGTGTGATGTTGTCGTCACTCGCTCCCCCTTCGGCATAGAGGGCGAGGGCTGTTGCCGCGGCGATGCCGATGAGAGGGGCGCCACGTACGCTTAGTTGTTTGATGTAGCAGGACATCTCTTCAGGCGTATGACACTTTAGCCAGCTCTCCTCCCGGGGGAGTTTCCTCTGGTCTAACACCAGCAATGTTGTGCCATCGTATTTCAGCGCTAAAGAAGAAAAAAGTTTCATCGTGTCCTCCACAAAATAATATCGTTGCGCGCAGAGTAGGGGAATGTTTTTTATCTGCCAAGATTTAAAACGCAAAGGGTTAACGAGACATCGGATGGAAACGCAAAGACGCGAAGAGCGCAAAGAACGCAGAGAAAAAATATTCATCCCTTTACGTTAAAAATAAATAACTAGAAATCAATGAAATTGACTATATTATGGTGGATTTCCTGTATATATTATAGTGTAGTATATTTATATTTAGTTTTTCTCTGCGTTCTTTGCGCTCTTCGCGTCTTTGCGTTTCTCTCCGATGTCTCGTTAACCCTTTGCGTTTCCTTCCGATGGTCTCGTTAACCGACCGCTTCCGCTGCCTCGTTAATCCTAAACCTACAGTACGCGTTCGTTGCCGCCGTCGATAGGAATCTGCGCTCCTGTCGTGCTGGCAAAAGCTTCTCCTGCCATAACAGCTGCAAGCTTCGCCACATCAGAAGAGCGGATCTGACGTTTTAAGATGTTGTTGGTCTTGTACTCTTCCGGTGATATCCCATATTGCTCTGCCCTTTGTTGGATGACTTTATCTGTCCATATCCCTGTGTCGAAAACCGCGTTGGGGTGAATGACATTGACGCGTATTCCTTTTGCCCCGAGCTCGAGGGCGGCGATGCGTGCAAGCTGCGTCAGCCCTGCTTTGGCAACAGAATAGGCAGCAGCTCCTGGACCCGGTGCTGGAACGTTTTTTGATGCGATAACGAGGATGATAGGATCGATGCCGACAGAGAGGAATGGCACACATTTTTTCCACAACAGGCAGTGTGCTGTTAGGTTGATGTCGAGACTCTTTTTCCACGTCTCAAAACAGATCTCTTCGATGAGAGCAGATTTGGGGAATGTGCCAGCGTTGCTGATAACGATATCGATCCCTCCAAAACTGTTGACAACGGTTTCTATGGAGGTTGTCACTTGCTCTTCGCTTGTGACATCGCATATGAGAGGTAGGATGTTTTTTTTCTCTGCAAAGGTAGAGATGACGTTGTCATTGACATCTAATGCGCCTACAGCAGCGCCGAGGCTCGATAGCTCTTCGACACAAGCGCGCCCTATCCCACTCGCTGCTCCTGTGACAATGGCTACCTTCCCCTGCAAAAGCATTGAGGGAGCACTCTTTTTTAACTTGGCCTGCTCAAGCTCCCAATATTCGACGTCGAAAAGTTCTTTCTCTGGTACAGGTTGCCAGCCTTCAATCTCTTCTGCTTGGAGGATGGCTTCCATCGTGTGGGTGTTGATGTCTGATACGCTATGAAGCTCGTCGAGGCTGTGTCCGAAAGCGATCGTACCACGCTCTGGACATACTCCCCAACGAGGAGCGGGGTCTAACATCGTCAAATTGTCTGTTGCATATTGTGCGAAATATTTCTGGTAGCTTTCGGTATATGCCTCTACTGCCTTTTCTGCCTCTTCTTTAAAGATCACAGGGGATTTTTTTGTGCGTATGACGTGGTCGGGAGTCAACGTGCCGCGTTTGGCTACGTCGTGAAGATTGGAAAGAGAGGCAAAAGAGCGTGCGAGTCTGCTTTGGTCGGCTCTGGCGAAGAGAGGTTGGGCTCGAGCAGACGAGACAGCTTTGCGCATTGTAGCAAGATCGACAGGAGAGATGGGAGCTGCCGCTTTTGTATGTAGCCACCGCCTGCTTCCCTTCTTGGCGAGTGCCTTCTCTGCACGGCTTACGAGATCGATCATCTTCTCGTAGCTACCTCTTGCCGTATCATCGAATGTGAAGACGCCATGATTGAGTAAAACCATCCCTTCGCATTGGCTCCAGTCAAACCCTTGTGTTCTCCTATAAACTTCTTTGGCAAGAAGAAATCCAGGCATGACATAGGGGATGATGAGGAGGTTGTTGCCAAAAAGATCATAGATCGCCTTTTCTCCATCCGCTGTGTTGGTGAGTGTGACGATGGCATCGGCATGGGTGTGGTCGACGTAGCGGTAGGGGATGATCGCATGTAGGATCGCTTCGACAGAAGGTGAGGGGGCAGAAGGATCGGTCATGGCAGAACGTTGGATCTTGACCATCTCGACATCGGTAAGCGCCGCCCTTCTGCTTAGCTTGAGCAGCGCGTCCATCTTTACAGGAGCAAATCCTTCTTTCTCGATCGTTGCTAAATCCCACCCGCTCCCTTTGATGTAAATCACTTCTATCTCGTCGTCAAAAAAATCCCGTTCGGTCATCTTGACAGAAGTGTTGCCACCCCCTTGCAAAACAAGTGAAGACTCTTGCCCAATGAGGCGTGAGGTATAGACGCGTAAAGCAAGAGGGTCAGCCTCATGCCCCTTCGCCTCTTCGGTATTCCATAAACTTTTCACGATAAATTTCTCCTCTAAAAAATTACTGCCCTGTCAACCTTAACAGGAGAACCATAACAGGAGAACCCTTGCTTTTTCTTTAGTCCGTAGGTTTGACACTAAACAACAATGTCAGACCTTCGGCCTGATTTTAGACTTGCTGTTCCCTTGTCCCTAAGGAGAGGTGTCTGAGTCGTTATAGGAGGGTTTTGTGTCGAGAAGAGTTTGAATGGTTTCGCCGAGGGCATGTTGCGGGATGTGCCTTAGGAAGGCGATTGTTTCTTCCGCATAGTTTTTCATGATGGAGCGTGTACCGATGGTGAGTGCGCGTGTGGAGAGTGCTCCGCAGACAAAAGAGCGGGTGCTGTCGTAATCGTCGACTTTATTGTCGGACGTGGCGGCGCGTATTGCTAGGCTATATAGCAACGTCATCATGGCACCTCTGTCGATGTCCATTGTGCAGTGGGAGTAGTTGAGTACGTTGTGAGAACTGTGGGCATATTTTTGTTCTGTCCGCAGTCTGATGAGGAGATGAAAGACATCTTGGAAGAGCCGTTGCTTTTGCTTTCCTGCTACCTTCCAATCGTCTTTATCGTCTGTTTCAATCCCTTCGAACAGCTTCCGTGTGGCATCGAGAGAGCGTTCGATATCGTCGTCAGAGACCCTTGAGGTAAAGAAGTAACCACATCCCTTGTTTGCGATTGTTCTGCACGCTTGTCCATCATTACCGAAGATATGCTGTTTGAATTGATCAAAGAAGGAGTTTGCATTTTCCCACTTCACAACCTTGCCTTGGTAGAAATCGGTATCGAGAGGCAGTGTCATCACGTCGAGAGAGAAGGGGTATTCCATTACTGTGTTTGCGATGTTATGTGTGCGCTTGCCTTCTGTCTCTTGCATCTGTTGGTAGTTGATTTCAAAGATGAATTGCGTTGCCTCTTGTAGTGCTTCTTCAGCGAAGAAAACATTGTTTTCTACCGCTTGCAATAAACCTTTGTAAAGAGGGCGCACATTGGTGCCGATTGTGGGGGTAGGGGCGTAGATAGAGCGCACTGTGGCGTCTTGACCATATGTAGTGTCTCCTAGCGTTGTAGGGTAGTTGTCAGCAGCATAGGGGTCGTAGGTGCCTGGTATCGCTTCTACACTTTTTAACATCGATAGCGCTTTCATAGGGTGCTGGATGGCATATGTAACTTTTTTGACCACTCCCGAGGCGTCGGCAAAATGTTGTCTTGTGACGTTGTAACTATCCTCAACGTCTTGAGCAAGGTTGGGCCATTCGTCATGGTTCTCTTTTGCTCCTTTTCTCTTTTTGTCCACTTCGGCAACTAACCCCTTTCCTACTGCTTTTATCTCTTCAGTACCGTGAGATTTTGTGTGCATAGCTAGGCAGATGTTATGGATAAAGGTGATTGCAGGGAGGTTGCTTTCTTTTAAGAAGAGGTAGCTGTTGGATTGGAGAATCTTTTCTAGAAGAAGCAGAGTTTGCCTGTTGGCTTTAGCGATATCGCCTTCTTTCCGCGGCTCTTGTAGGTGTTTGTGCAGGCGGCTGATAGCTCTGTTGATGGCTTCTGATGATTGTTGAGGTTGTTGGGTGGCTTTCGATTCACTTTGTAAGCACGTATGGAGTCTTTGTGTATGAAAATCAATTTGATCAAGAAGATGCTTCGCACTGTTTTCTGTTTCTGGTATCAATTTGAGTTCTGCAGCAAGCGTTGTTAGGGCGTTTTGCACTTGTGTGTATGTGAGTTCATCTGAGTTTTCTTGCGTCAGTTGATCTGCGCATATATTAATGGCCTGAGGGACTTTGTCGTGATAGATGTTTTGGAATCCTTCAACAGCAATGATACGCCATAATAGTCGCCTGGTTTTTTCGCATAAGATTTTTTTGCCTTCTTCATTCGATAGAGATAGCTGGATTCCTTGAACGGCAAGAGTGGCTTTCTCTATAGAAGTAGCTTCGTTAGACATGCTATGGTACCATTTCTGTTCGAATGCATCTTTCGCCTTGTTGGCGATTGCAATGATCTTGCGATTGACGACGATGGCACTGTAAATTTTCGAAATGACGAAAGTGATTGCCCATAGAGGAGAAAGGATGATGAGGGCAATAGTGACAAAAATCTTTTTTACAACAGCGATGATCCTGTCGAGGATGCCGTTTGCGTTTGGAGGAATTGTAGAAAACTGTTTTCTAATGGAGGTAAGGGAGAGAGGCGGTTCTTCTTTTGCTTGTTTATGCCTTCGTGCCCTGTAAAACAGCTCTTTTTGTTCTTTTGTTAATGCTTGGATTTGTTGTTTCGTTTCTAGTAAGGGGATCTTTTCATCGGCGAGGTGTTCGACGAGAGTAGCATCGATCTGTTTGATGACGCTGTCGTCAAGGAGGGGGAGTTGTGATTGCGTGATGTTGGCAACGAGTTCGGCCCTACGTATCTGTTTAGCCTGATCATCAGTGAGGTGGGGAGCCATACTGACGTTGATAAAGTCGGTGTATGCAGGGTTGATGAACTTGACCTTAGTAGGGTCGTCGATGGCACTGATGAGCTCTTCCTTCTCTAACAGTGTGATTTGCCTCTCTGAGAGATCTTTGGTTTGTGTGGGAGAGAGACCATCAAGCTGACTGTCTTTGAGCATTTGGATGATATTGGGGTCGTCGATGAAGGGGATTTGTTCATGAGAGAGACAAGCAACCATTTTTTTTTGTTCTTCTTCATCTTTTTCTTTGATGAGTGCACATGCGACGGCGCCATCGAGCTTGCCAAAGAAGAGGCTCTGCTCTTCGATCATCTGCTTAGCTTGTTCTAACGAGAAATATTGGAAATGGTTCTCATTGTTGATGATGCTAACCTTGTCAAGAGGGATAGCGCGGATTTGTTCGGCTGTTTCTAGCTCGTCAAGGCAGGCGTAGTGTAGATGTGGCACTTGACTTGGTTTGATCTGTTTTGCCTGCTCTGGTGTGACCTTAAACAGTTGCTCCGGTGTTATTAGGTACTGTAGCTGGTTATTGGTAAGTAAATGTACGTAGAGAGGATTGATCGTTGCTACTTTTTCTGGGGAGTATCTGCGAATGAGATCTCGGTTGCTTTCAAGCTTTTTTTGCCTGCGCAGGTGAACGACGTTTCCTTGCATCGTCTTGCGGTATTTTTTTGGTTGCATGATAAGGCTGTTGTTGAATAGCCGTTTCTGTACGGGGTCTTTCTCGACTTTGATCTTGATGTAGTGAAGCTTCATCTCGGGATGGCTTTCGTTGAGCCAGAAGTCAACTTCTTCTTCATGCCTGTTGAGGTACTGCATATTGCCGTTGAAAAAATTGATCTGCAGCAAGGCGCGAGAGATCGCCTTGTCGTGTTCTTCTAATGGTAGAGGAATGTTGTGCCCATTGTCTTGTAGAATGGTGCCGTCGGGTTGGATGAGCCACATACGCTTGCTATCATCTGTTTTGTTTGCCTTGAGCCACGCTTTCCACTGTTCCGCATCGTAGCTAGAGAGGAGAATGAAAAACATCTTCCCTTCCCGTTCGATAGCAAGGATCTGATTGCCAGGCTTCTGATATCGGCTGAAAACGGGATGAATTGCCTCTCCTGTAAGGCGGAAATTGTTGGTTACGAGAATGTTGTTGTCGAAAATATCGTGATATTTGCGTTCGTAGTGAAAAGAGGTGTTGGGAAGATGTTGGAGGATATGTTGTAAAGAGAAAATGTCGGGCCTAGAAAGGTCTGGCTTGTTGGTGAAGAAGGGGTCGTTATTAGGGCTTGTCAGCTCTTCGATCGATGGCATAGCGTCCCATGCTGTTTCTTTAATAGCATCGGTTAATTTCAGATCGAGGTAGCGTTGTAACTCTTGCTGTAACTCTTGTTCAAGCTCGCGTTCGACTTCTTGTTCGGCTTCTTGTTCTACCTGTAATTCGACTTCTTCTTCGAGGCCGATGATATCAGCTGCAGGTTCTTTTACCTCTTGAGGAAGGACCCTACATTTTTTTGCGCGGTCGATTAGATGCTTGAGTTCCTCCTTCAGCTCTGTAATGGCCTTTTGTTGGTCTTTTGGAAACTTTTCCAGGGCTAACGCGATATGATGCTCGAGGTTGTCGATAGTATTGACTGTTTCCTCGACTCTGCCAAACTGTGTGTAGGGAGAGTCTGACAAGGTGGAGAGGAGAAGTTGTTGGTATTTTCTGAACTCTTTACTGATGGCATCTTCAATATCTCTGGACGGCTGATCAGATGCCGTTCTTAGCTTGAGAAGCTTCTCAAAAGCCTTCTTTCTGATGATATTGTTGATCTGCTGCTTGTAGGAGCGGTATGTGTCCATGGCGAGGCGTATCGCTTGGGACTTGATGCCCGAACTGATCAGGTCGATAACGCTTTTCCCTTCATTGATTAAAGAGCTCTGCACACCTTCTGGAACGATATATTCAACATCTTGGAAGTAGAAGAATTGTCGTAGCCGTAAAATGCCTTGGAAAAAGTTTCTCCTTAGAAGCCTTTCGTCAACGGTGACGAAGTTTTTGCTCGTGGGACATTGTACGATATCGGAACCCGTTGTGTGGTTTTCGTCGTAATAGACGAACAAATTTTTTAGTGGGACGCCAGTTGCTTCGATGAGTTCTTTGCTTGTACCGCCGATTACCTCATAGGAAGAGTTGCCTTTTTTCATGATAGCCAGTTTGCCGGCGTTCTTTTTCTCCGAAGATGAGGCGCCAGGCCCTGCAGGGGGCAGATAAAAGAGGACAGCTTCGATTCTCTTGTCGTTTTCAAAATATTCGAGGATCTCGCGTGCTACTTGTGTGTTGTTGATTCCTTTGAAGTGGCCGCCGACATCAATGATCCCTTGGAATTGATTTTTTGATGGGTGGTTGGCAAGGGCCTCTGTAAGTAGTCCCTTAGCACCTGACGATTTGATGACGTGGACGTTTGTGTTCTTTAGCTTTTCTGCCCGTTGAAGCATCGTATCGACGATACGCCCCTCAGTGCCTCTGTCAAGAGAGGGGCTATCTGCTAAGGATTCGGGGTAGCCATCGATATTCCACGGTGTCCCCGACATAGCGCGGCGGGTATCGAGTTGGTCGATAAGGCTTTGTGGTGTGCTGGTAAAGCGGTGTGTGTAGAATGAGACGTAGTGAGCAACAGTCTCCGTCTCGATGGTAAGAAGCTTGCTTGTCTCCCTATTGATGTTTGCCACGGCCTCGTCGATCTTGCCAAGGTGGTCGATCTCACTAAGGGCAACGCCTGTCAGCTCTTTGAACTCCTCGGCTTCCGCCGTCTCATCAAAAGGCTCGTCGTAAAGGAGCGCTGCTGTTTTGAATTTGTTGGCTAGGTCGAGGAGCTGGTAGGGAGATACTCCTTGTGATAGTGCCGTTAGATAGTGATAGATGATCGACTCGTAGTGGTACCCAAATTTTGTCGTCGACGGTGTATCTACGCCCTGGTATGGAAGGACCTCTCCTGCGTTGTTGATGTTCTTCGATCGACCAAAATGGCGGCCACAGCTTTTCCCTAGTGTGGCAGGTAACAGCGTCTGTATTACGTGCTTGGAAAGAGCTATGAGGTTGGCAGGCTCGGATGCTGTTACGTTGTCGGAGGCAATACGATGGGATAGATCGGCAAGGAAGGCAATGTCTTCGTCGATCTCTTGCTTGTTCCCTTGTTTTTCATACCACACTCTGGCCCTTGCGATTTTTTGCTGCTCCTTGGCAGAAAGAGTAGCTTTTGGATCGTAATCGGCAAGAGTTTGTGCCTCGGGAGAAATCTTGTTTTTGAGGTAGCGAATGAGTGATTGTTTTTTCTCTTTTGCAAAGGCAAAAGGAGCGTATGTGTCGGCGAGTTTGTTTGCTAGAAAAGGTTGTACTGTATTTCGATAATTTTCTTGAGAAAGCAACGCCTGTTCATTGCGTCTGATGCCTGTAAGCGCCTCCATCGTCTGATCGGTGCCGGGGACCGTCTCTGTGCTCACCAAAAAACCCATAATCGTTTTGACGACGTCGATCCTCTCTGATTTGACATGTTCAGCTTCCCCTACAGGGAAATTGACTTCGCGCAAGGCGTTGAGGACGAGATCGACTTCGTCGATGGTCGCGTCGCTTTTCTCGCGGAAGATGAGGAGAATGTTAGACAAGGTCTTTATCTTCTCCTTAAGCTCTTGTGGAGGGGTTTTGTTTACGTAGCTGGTGTAGTCGTGGATGCAGCTTAGGAACTCGAGTTCGAGAGCTTGGAGCGTTTCGCTCTTGACAACGACCATCTCTTCTTGCTCCATTGCACTGTTTAGCTTGTTGTGGATCCATTGTAAATTTTGAAGAGTGAAGGCATTTCTAGAGAGGTCGATGGTGTCGATCTCTTGGTGAAAATGTTTGCGTTGCGTGTTTTTTAGGTTTTCCCTGACAGTGTAAAATTGTGATGCTGGGGTGACAAAAAGGGCAAGCCGTCCAGGTTTGGCAGCGAGATGGCCGAGGATAGAGGCAAGCGTTGATGTCTTGCCTCCACCCATGATAAGTTGGATAACGATGTCGTTGTAGCGTTTGCCATTGCCGGTTTCTGTCATCTTGTGCAATAGCGCATACTGCTCAGGACGAATGCGCATGTTGCTGAAGTATTCGAAGACGAGAAATGGTACTTCGCGTTCGGGGTCGAGATCGTTGACGTTGTCCCCATAAGCTCTTTCAGCAAAAAACTCATAGCCGAGTTGCTCGATGAGGTAGCGCCGCTCCTCGTTGTTGCCGAGGCCGTTAGCGATGAGCTTATCCACATGAATACGTCCCCTATACCACTGCTGTAGGTGGGTGGCATTGATTAGGTATTTGCCGATCAGCTGGTGTAGGGTTTTTATATTCTGGTTGTCGAGGTTGGTGTTGGCAGCGTAAAACAACTCTTCTCTCCCTTTTAGGAAGAGAAGAATGAGGTCGTTCAGCTCCAGCTCTTTGCTCGAACGCCCCCTAAGAAGCATCGATTCCCTCAATGCATGTGGACGGTTTTGAGATTTTCTGTTTGCAAGGGCTAAAATAACTTTTTTTTGCGCTTCTAGATCTTCTTCTTGTTCGTCAATTTTTTTTGACATCTCTTCTTCAAGCGCTGTAAAGTCCTTGCCGTCTTTCAGCGAGTAGTGAGGAAGAGCAGCATTCCGCTGCTGTCCTGTGCGTAGCTCGTCAGAAAAAGCGGCAAACTCTCTCTGAATGGCCTCGCTGTATTCAGCCTCTGTATCGCTGATCGTACCAATGTTGAAACTGGTCTGCCCGTCTCCTTGCTGACCGTTACTGTTATCTCTATCTAACCATTCTCTTGGTAGCGGATAGGCCTGTTCGGATGTGTTGGCGCCTTGAGCAAAATATAGAGGCGTGGAGGTTGTTGGTGTAGCGTGACCTGTAGTCGATTGTGCTGTTACGAGCGGTAGAGTGACTTGAGGATTGGCTCCGATTGGGATTTCTCGGCGCTGGGGTTGTTCTAACAAAGGCTCTTGAGAAACAGCAGGCTCTGGCTGCTTCTTCTGTGCATCATTATAAGCGCTATTCAGTTCTTTGTGGAAGTTGTGTAAATAACTCTCTCTTTGTTGGTCTGAAAAAAGGTCTAATGAAGGATAGGTAGGAGCTTGCTGGGGGTTTTGTAAAACAAAAATGAGATAGTTATATAAGATCCAGTCGATGTTGAAATTGCCACTTTCGAAGCTCTCTTGTAGTCCCTTTGTGTCAATTTGACTGAGGCGGAAGAGTAACGCTTTTCTTTCGGCCTCATTGCCTTCTTTAGCAGCTTTGTAGACTTCCTCAAAATTTCGCAAGAGGTTTAAACCTCTTTGAGTTTGAGGGAACAGTATGGAAAAGTATTTAACTTCTTGAGGTCTCTGGAAAGGGATTGCCATGTATTTGATGCGTCTTTGGTAGTGATCGTTTTTTTTAGGGTGAGATTCTAATGCAGGGCATGGCGGCTGGAGGATGATTTCTCCTAAGGGGCCGTTTACACGACGAGGTGGTGGTGGTGTGTATTCTTCACCGAGTTGGGGGAGGTAACGTGGCTCTGTGAAGGAGGGGAGGGAAGGGTGCTGCTTGGCGGAGGCGATAGGCTCCATTGGTGTGTTGTGTGTTAAGTCGTGGTGGCGGGGTTGAAAATTGGCGATTCCAAAAGCGGATTCGATGAGCTTAACTTCCTCTTTTTTAGACAGATATAGACGGGAATCGACGTTTTGGAGCCCGTCGAGATAACAGGTGTAGTCAGCGCGACTTGCCTTTTCTATAGCTTCTGTTCGCTCTTCTGCTTCTTTTTTCCCTTTTTCTTCTTTTTTTTCAAACTCAGGCCTTTCTTTATGGTCAGTCCATATCTTGTAGGCGTGTAAGCGGATAGCTGCTGCATTGGCAGAGAAATCTTTGTTTTCTTGGCCTGAGAGAAAAAGCCATTCGAAGATCTCCTGGCTACGCGGAGAAAGATAATCGCTCTTTGCTACTTCACGTAAGCAAAAGAGAGCCTTATCGTATTCCCTTTGCCATAGATAGCGATAGACTAAAAAGAGCTGCCCTTCTGTATCTTTAGCTTTAGGTTTGCCGTCGATAACGTCGTATTCGATGAAGCGATAATGCCCCTGGTGTGGTTCATTGAATTCCGTTGCTAAATCCCACCCACTTGACCGTTTTTTGTCTTTAACGTCGAGCTGTCCATAGGACGTTAGGTGTTGTGATTCAGAAAGTTTTAGAAACTTTTGCAGTGGTAGAAGCAGCTTCTGCTTCCTCCCTTCTTTTTCTTCTAACAGGAGGTAGTTGTTCAGGTTACCAAAAAGCCCACGCTTTTGATTTGTGGATAATAGGTATTGCCGGTTGTCTGTCCATACCGCTTCTCCTTTTTCATCAGCAACAAAAGTAAGCTCCTTTTCATTTAGAGAGAGGTATCGAGGAAAGATGATTTCAGTAACTCTTGCATTAGGATCTTCTTCTTTGTGCCAAATAGCTGTATATTCATCGCGTTCAAAGTACGTCAGCGGGCCAAAGTCATAACTTTTTGGATCATTCTTTTGTTGGTATAGGCAAAGATACCTTTGTTCTTCGCGAGGTTTTTTTTCGTCTTTTGCTGGGATGATCCTGCCATCCGAGTAAGCTAGATAGGCAACTTTACCTGTTTTGAGGTTTGTAATCAGTGATGGTTTATTTGAGTCGCTAGAGAGCCAGAAAGCGTGATCGGCTTTGAGGAAGTGGGGGATTGTATCGGGTAGAAATTCTTGGTTAAAGTTTTCGTTAGTGGGTGTTGGTGCGACGTATTGATACCAGATGCCTTCTCGTTCCATCTGTAGGCTGTATTTGAATGAGTAGTTTTCCCTTTGTCCGATTATGCGCATCGATCCCAACTGGGACGACTGAAAATAGTAGGTGTCGCCAGAGGTGTGGTAGGTAAATTGTTCTTTTCCAAAAAGCCTCAGGTAGGCATGGCTGTTTTCCCAATTAGGGGATTGTGTGTTTTTGAGCACACCCTCTTCGTTGCAGATCTTTCCTGTTTCAATGTTGATACTCCAAAATGTGCTGTTAGATGTTCTAAGGCAGTATGTGGGATGCTTTGGCCCAGGCTTCCACTCCTGCTTATCGCTTCTTGGTGGAAGAGAGAAGATTGTAAGAAGAGTGTCGAAAAAACTGTTTCTTTGTTCTGCGTCTTCAAGACGATTCAGAAGTTGAGGCGACATTGTATAGATGAAAGTTTGAGCTGCTGTTTCGAGCACAGGCAGTGTGTCTTTAGCATTTAGATTGTTATTGGCATAGAAAATCCAGCTTTGGTATGCATCAAAAAACTCTGAGGAAGAAGGGGCTGGTCTGCTCTCTTTTTGACTGAAGTGATAGAGGCGATGTAGGTGGATGGCGCTTTTTTCTTGTAAAGAGAGCTCAGGAAGAGCCAGCCAGCGGTCCAGCAGATCCTTTTCATTACCAAGAATCTGGTTGCGTTTATTTTGAGGTAACACGTTCCTGATCCTGTCAGCTAAGCGGACAAAAAAGAGGCAGGCTTGAACGTTGGGCCTTTGCTTCGGTTGCTTATCCCAAAAATCTCGAATTCCTGAGTTGATCAAGTCGATACACTGTTCAGCGAGATCGGGTTCGTCAGCAAGCTGCTCGAACAGAGGTAGGTGCCAGACATCCTTTGCTGTTTCGAAAGGTTTAAAAAATATCATGTCGAATAACGATTGGATGGCAGGCTTTGCTAGCTCGTTCCTATTGTGGCGAAAGTAGTAGAGGAGCTGATAGGTAAAGAGATTTGGTTGCGTGCCTGTTCGAACGAGTTCTCTGATCGCTAAAAAAGGGCTTTCTGTTTGTCCGATGAGGACGTTTGATTCTGGTGGTAGACCGCCCACCCAGCGACCAGAGGGTGACCTCCTGTCGAATGAATTATAATAATCTCCTTCGATAATTTTTTTGACTGCCGCGTTGAGATCGTTCCATTGTCGTAACGCAGGGTGCATCTCTTGGTATTTTGTGTCGGAGGGGAAAAGGGGAGAGTGTTGAAGGCCGCAGTTATAATCGATACGAAACAGCATGCCGTGATGGCCAGGTTCTAGTTCGACTGTAAGGCCGCTACCCATCTGGATTTTATTGACGCTCTGGTTGATTATATGTTGGGTATACAGCCCTGCTCTTCTGAGATATACGAGATGATCAAGGTCGCTTGTAAGAAGAGCTGATTTGGTTGGGTCATCGTCTACATCCCACATTAGCTCAACGGCCAGTATTGTCTCAGCTGAGCAATCAGGATTCCTGGGACTGGATTGTAACCATTGAGAGTAGAAAATGTTTCTTGTTTGGACAGCATTGTTGACTGCAGGATTGTTTTTTCTTAGTTTGTCAAAAAATCTGCAGTCAGCCACTCCTTGTCGTTCATCTAAGCAGTCTTTATGGAGCATCCGAAGTCTATAAAAATTGAATAGAGTGTTGTTTTCTGATTTTTCTGTACGTTCGTTGACGGCATGAAAATAGTCGGTTAGCTTTTGGAACTTTTTCCACTCCTTGTTGCAGTAGAAGACTTTATAGTGATTCCTCATTCCTATAGGGCAGTGAATGGCATAGTCGCTTAGATAGGGCTCGCCAGGGTTGCGTTTGCGTACAGAGTCGATACGTACGGCAAGAGCGTGGGAAATGGCGTAGGTTAGAAGGAAGTTGTTTTCTACTTCGGGATGGTCGACGGTAGAAATCCTCGCCAGTTCAATAGACTGTTTGAGTAACGTGTCAAAACTCTTCATGGATTCAGAGAGGTCGCTTTGAGGTACACGTTGCCAAAAATCCTCGCTGTCTGTTGTTGGAATAGGTAGCAATGAGAAGAACTCTTCGATCATAACGCGTGCTGTTGTCATTTGGCCTTGTTCGTATGCAGTTTTGATCGATTCGTTAGCTTTTTGTAGCGTGGCTAATAACGTGTCAGGAGTGGGAGGCTGGAAATTGCAATATCCTTCAGTAGCGATGTCATTGCGTGTTTTTTGAGGGGTATGTAGACAATTGTTGCGTAAGAAGTCTATCTTTCGTTCGAGATCCGATCGATGCGAATTATTTGATCGCATGGCAACGGAAGGAGATTGTGAAGAGGATCTTGTCTGCTGGATCTTGCGTTCTATGACAGCAATTTTCTCCAATAGATCAGCAGCCGTCGCATCGGCTTTGACCGCTCTTTCCTGCGAGAGCATATCTTTTTTGTCGGGAAGGTAGCGTTTGGCAGTCATCCGCGTCAGTTTCTCCGCCGCATTTTTCAGCAGTGTACGTGCTTGTTCCCCCCGAGGAGTATCTTCTTCTAATATCCCTCTGCTGGCTTGGTAGAAATTGATGAATGATAGTAACCGAATCTCTAGGTGCAACAGCTTATAGCATTTTTTTGAGATCGTAGAAAAAAGCATCGCCATCAGTACCCGCCAGCTACAGCTACCCCCTCGTTGGGCCGTCATGTAGCCGACTGTGTCTTGGTCACTAAGGACACGATGAGATTCTAAATGGCCAAAACAGCGTCGATAAATATCTTTGGGCTCAACAGTTAATGTCGGGTCTTGTCTAGTAAGCACTTTGGGTTCTAAAAGTGCTAAAATCCAGTCCGGTTGAATCTCCAGATTCTTCTCAGAAAAAAAGATCTCTTCACAGCTGACCCCCTCATAATGAACAAGGGGGCTGATTTTGGTCTTTAAACCTTCTTCTAAAATGTTGTGATATTCTCCAGTTCCTGCTCCGGTGTTATAAATTTTGATGTCGTAGCAACCATCGGGGCGCTTTGTGAAAGTGTAGATCATTGCATGCCCTGGACTGCCTGCCCATCCACCAGGAATTGCGTAGGTTTCACCAGAGCTTAGATTGTATAGAGCTCTCGTAATGTTTTGCGCCTCGTTATAGAGAAACTCTTTTGAGTGGATGCGTTGGTTTAGCTTTTTGCTTGTCGTGTGAATCTGAGCAAAAGAAGTTCGTAACTGCTCAATCTGATCTCTCATAGCAGCAACTTCGTCCTGCTCCAAGATTACTGCTTTGGAAGACAAAATAGAGTCGAGCAGCTCTAGCATATGCTCCGATGAATCACTGGTGCTATTCCCTTCAAGGCTTGTCCCCTTAATGATCGTGTCGCTGTGTATATGTGCAAACCGCCTTGCCAATTGATTCCATTGATCGTCATCGATGTCCTGAATAGGAGGTAGAGTTGATGGAATGAGAGACTGGCCTTCTAACTCCTTAGCAGTGAAGTTTTGTAACTCATTGTTTGCTGCGTCATAACCAAACTGGTCACTTTCTCCTACGTGTTGTAATATTTCGTTGGCCACTTGTGTGATGCGCTCAGAACGGGTGCATTGCAGAGAGCCTGTGCTTGCTGCTGTGGCATCGCGACTCTCCTCTTGCCTCTTGGCTTGTCTGTTTGAAGGTGTTTCTGGTACATCCATTTCTTTAGCCAGTGACAGCAGAGAGCACGTCGTTATCGAATAGAGGTGCTAACTCTTTATAGACGAGTGAGGAGAAGTCTTCCTTGCCGTGTGAGCGAATCGCTGTTTCAATGGTTTTGATGTAGTTGACAAAACGCTGGAAATGTTCGGGGATAATTGAACGCTCTCTGATGATCAATGCTTTGCCATAAAACATTTCGTAGCCCTTCTCCAACGATTCCTTGCCGATTTTTCTCCCGTTGATGAGATGTAGGAAAAAATAGAGTTGTAGACTTGCTGTGCCGCCGACGTCGATAGAATCTTTGCAGCTGAAACTGATCGATTCTGGTGATAGAAAGTCCATGACTTTTAGCTGCATCAGCGTGTAGATAATTTCGATGAAATCAAGCCGCTCCCTCCTCGATAAATCCTTTTTTTTCTGAAAAAAAAGGGCGTGGACGGCATCGATAATCTGTTCGATAAAACGGGGAAAGAGCACGTCGTAAACCGCCTTGGGATAGTAAAATCCGCACTCTTTACTAGAAAGGTTTTCGATCAACTGCTCTTTGAAAGTAACAAAGTTGTCTAAGCTGAGAAAATGGCTCGTTTGGTAGTAAAAATCACTGTTTTTTGCCAATGTGACAACGGTCAGACAAGAAGAAAATTCCGCCTGCGTTTGTAGCTCCTCAATCTCCTGAACACGCGCATGCTCCCGCAAAGATGTTCTGTCTTGTAGATTGAAAAAAAGATGTCTCTTGTCAAACGATTCCTGAATGTACCCTCGCAAAAAACCCTTGAATTCGCCAATGATCTCTGCTTTGTTGATGATCGATTGAACGGTAGGAGAAGGTATGTGTAGACACGAGACGCTCTTTTGTCCGTATGAGAGAGCGTAAAGAAAGTGGGGCGTGTTTTCTTGGATCGTTGGATCAAAAAAGAGCTTTCCCTCTCTGGGGTTTAAAAGATCCATCGCTTTGAACAACGGACCGCTAGGGTGATGTTGGAGAACTTCAGCAATGGCATCATAGTCTCTGCTTAACCTCTTCCACAAAGGGAAAAAAGCTTGCTGCTTCTTCTCTGCAAGTTCGTTCCCCTTGGCAATAAGATCTTCGATGACACTCATCATCTCCACCTTATCATGGTTGTGAGTGTAAAGAGCGCGGCATAGCGAGTGGATGAGGTGGATGATGCAGTAGCTAAAACGATCTGGAGTTGTGGGAGGAAAAGCTAACAGAGTCTGGTATTCCCTCGAAGAGACCGTCTCTCTTAAAAAACATTGGAAGTCGAGAAAGTATTGGTAGCAGCTTTTTGCAGAAAAGTTGCGAAGCAGATTCCTCGGATTGGCACTAAGCATCAAGGCCAGCATTGTCTTGTTTAAGAGAGAGACAACCTCGCGTTCCTTGTGTTTCATTGCATCACGGTAAAAGGCTGCCGTCACATGCTTAACCGATGCAATAATCTGCTTGGCAGAAATTTGTAAACTCTTGTCTTGCCAGCTCTTTACCTGTAAAAGAGGGTCGTCGCCATGAAAGACCCCTACATTGAAGTCGCAGGCTAACTTGATGTTGCGTACTAAATCCTTGGTGTAAAACGGCTCGCCATTCTCCTTCTTTAAATAGAAAAGCTCGTATTCCAAATCCCGCTTCACTGCCTCAAGGTCCTCAATAATAACCCGCTCCTTCTCCTCTGTAGAAATCGACGCCTCATACTTCTTCTCCCAAGTATGGTATGTCGCAACCACTTCCTGCCCCCCTGAAGCAATCTTGGAAAGATAAAAATCCCGCAGCTGCGAATACTCCTTTAGCTGACGAATGTTGACCGCAGAAATGCCTTTGAAAAGATGAGAACACTTGTTGTCTAACTTGTGCGTCGCTTCACCGACCAATGTCATGATGTTCTTGATCCCTTCTTCATAAACTTCGCCCCCTTGTACCTCCCCCTTCTCTAAGTAAAGCTCTTCTAAATAGTGCAAAATGCTGCGAAAAAGATCGCGAATCGTTGCGATCGTCTTGTCCGGATTCTTCTCCCTCATCCAGTGGATGGCGCGATAGCGAATGTTTGATGCTTCTAAATTCATAGAGTGCTCGTCGTATAAATCGAGTTCGTCAGAAGTTATATCGTAGTCGGCAATAGATGAAAGAGTTTCTATAGCATCTAATATATTTATATAATTGTCTTCTTTCATTACTCTCTCCCCGAAGTATTAAGATAATTTATAGTTCGTCCCTTAGTTAATTATCTTAAAAAACGAATTATACATCAATAGAAATAATTATAATTCCTCGTGGGCTCACTGGTTATTTATCTAATACCGCTGTTTGACGTAAACGGTATGGTGAGTCTACAATCCGACGGGGAATAGGGACGGGGTATTTAATGCGAGAATTTATAGAGGGTTTGCTTCGGGTTGTTTATGCTTTGGGCTGTTATGTCCGCTTGGTAGTGGAGGCGGTTGTCGTGGCTTGTCGACGTCCTCCAACCTGGTCACTTGTGCGCGATCAGTTTTACAATATCGGTGTCCTTTCTCTGCCTGTTGTGGCAATAACAGGTTTCTCTACAGGGTTAGTGTTGGCTGTCCAATCTTTTTTCCAGCTTTCGGACAAAGGGTTTGTCAATTTAACGGGTTTGATGGTCACCAAGGCGATGATTACGGAGCTGGGTCCTGTGCTGACCGCGTTCATGGTGACGGGACGTGTTGGGGCGGCGATGTGTGCCGAGTTGGGGACGATGCGTGTGTCTGAGCAGATTGATGCACTGAAGTCTATGGCTGTCGACCCGTCTTGGTACCTTATTGCCCCTCGTTTTATTGGTGGAATTGTGATGGTTCCCATTTTGACAATATTCAGTGGTGTGATGGGAGTTGTCGGGGCATATTTGTTGGCGGTCTATTTTTTTGGTATGACTCCTCACACTTTCTTCGAGCCGATCCCGAACCACATTTCTAACTTTGACTTCTTTACAGGTTTTATTAAGTCGTTCTTTTTTGGTGTGTGGATTACGACGATATCGTGTTACAAGGGGATGAAGACGAAGGGAGGTGCTGCTGGCGTTGGGCGTTCGACGACAAACAGTGTCGTGATAACATATTCTATGATATTGCTTAGCAACTTCCTGATTACGTTGGGCTTAAATATTGTCCACAAAAGAATCGAAGGTTTTTAAATGATGATTGTTGCAAAAGGTGTGTGGAAGAGCTTTGGGAAGACAGAGGTGTTGCAGGGGTTGGATTTGGAAGTGAAGAAGGGAGAAACGTTGGTGATCCTCGGCCGTTCGGGTGTGGGTAAAAGTGTTTTGCTAAAACATATTATCGGCCTGCTAAGCCCCGATAGTGGTTCTATCGAGGTGGATGGAGTCTGCATTTCCTCTTTGCGCGGTACTGCTTTGTATCGTTCCGTTCGATCGATGGGAATGTTATTTCAAGGTGCGGCCTTGTTTGACTCGATGACCCTAGGAGAAAACACAGCTTTTTACTTGCGTCAGCATGGTGACCCTCTCCATTTTCAACAGATGGCAGAGCAGGATATAGAGGATTGTGTTGACCAGGCACTCTCTATGGTGGGATTGGAGTCTGCCAAGGATAAAATGCCTTCAGAGTTGTCGGGAGGAATGCGCAAACGTGCGGGTATTGCTAGGCTGGTCATCTACCATCCGCAAGTCGTTCTTTATGACGAGCCAACAACGGGTCTAGATCCGATTACTGCGATGCAGATCAACGAGCTTATTATTCGTGCTAAAGAAGAACTTCATTCAACTAGTGTGGTGGTGACGCACGATATTGACTCCGCTCTTACCGTAGGAGATCGGTTGGCGTTGCATCACAATGGGAAAATTGCGTATATCGCAGACAAGGAAGAGTTTGTCCGTATTGAGGATCCACTTGTCCAGGATTTTATGAAAAGAGGCCGAAAGGATGACCGATAGAGGAAAGACTTTGTTGATAGGGCTGTGTGTGCTCATCGCTATTGTCGTGATTATATGGGGCCTTTTTGTGATTAATCCTCGGCTGGGAGACGGAGAGCAAGTTTTGCGCGTGCGTTTTCCTAGTGTAGAGAAGATCTCTGTGGGAACGCGTGTTCTTTTTGCTGGCAAACCTGTTGGGCAGGTGGTTGCTATTAATGAAGTCTATGATGCGCGTCGTCAACCGAGAGAGGGGATGGGGCCTATCTATTTTTACGAAGTTGTTCTTGCGATCGATTCAACCATAGAGGTCTACGACTCCGACGAAATTGTCGTTCATACGTCGGGTTTTATGGGAGATAAAAATATTGCGATCATCCCTAAAGCTGTTGTCGGTGAACTCAAAGCAAGACGTCTAATGGGTGATGAAATTTTATATGCTCAGTCTCGAGAGCCTATGCAGCAGGCGTTTGATCAGGTTGCCTCCTTAGGCGAAAAGATGGAAAACACGATGGATAAAGTGATCGGCTTGATTGATTCAAACAAGTCTGAGTTGCATATGACGATCAAGTCCATCCGCCAGGCCATTGATCAGATTGATGTTGCGATTACGTATGCGAATGAAATCAACTTGATCGGCACGGCAAAAGACTCCTTAATAAATATTTCTCGTGCAATGGACCAGCTTGCAGGGCGCCTTGCAGACCTTGAGCAGGAAGAGCTTATCGCTAAACTGAATGTCGCTGTAGGGCATTTGGCTGCGATTACTGCTGCCATCGACCAGCCAGAACAACTCTCTGCCCTTGTTACAAATATCCGCCGCTTCTCTGATGCACTGCCCGATCTTGGCGTCGGTATGCAGGCTGCTGTTACTGATGTGCGCACTGCCGCAGTCCACGTTGACCAGGTTGTTACAAACATCTCTGAAGGACAAGGTACGATAGGGAAGCTGGTTGATAGCAGCGACCTCTATTTCCGCTTCCTTGAACTTCTCGAGCAAACCAACACTCTTATGGGAGATGTTAACCAGTATGGATTCCTCTTCCATCTCGATAAACAGTGGCAAAGAACAAGGCTGAAACGTTGAGATTGTTAACAGGCACAGAAGGTTAACGAGACAACAAAATGAAACGCAAAGACGCGAAGAACGCAAAGAAACGCAAAGAAAAAAGAGGTATACGTTAAAAAAACACCAGCAATTCCCGCTGAGGCAACCTTTTGACGATCAATGTGATATCTACCACAGAGAGCACAGAGGAAGAGATCTTTCATGACTATTTCAAAAAAAATGCGGCCCAAATATCTTAAATTTTTCTCTCTCTCCTCTGTGGTAAAAATAAACAAATAACTGTAGGAAGATTATGGACCCCATCTCCCCTTATCCACATCTTGGTAAAGGATCTTTTCTCGTCGCTAGCCCCGAAATCGAGTGGGGGATCTTTTACCGTAGTGTACTCCTCCTGTGCGAACATAATCCAAGCGGTTCTTTCGGCCTTGTTATTAACAAACCTCTCGATGTCGAACTGCCCGATGAACTTTTTGATTCTGAAACCTTCGTCAACCCCCATGTCGAAATCCGCGCCGGAGGTCCGGTACAGCCCAACCAGATGTTGCTTATACACGATTGCACAGACATCCCACACCAGACGCTGAAGGTGTGTGACGGAGCCTACCTCGGAGGAGACCTGCAATTCCTGCAAAAGTCTGTCAGTAAAGAGGAAGGGCCAAAGCTTAGATTGTGTTTTGGCTATACCGGATGGGGAAGCGGGCAGCTAGAAAAAGAGTTTCTTGAAGGCGGCTGGTTCCTCTCTAAGGCAAAGGTTGAATACATCTTCGACACGCCTGTCGATAAGATATGGCAGGCCGTCTTGCGTGATATGGGTGGAAAATACGCCACACTCTCCATGATTCCCGAAGACCTTAGCCTTAATTGAGATGTGGACTAAACGCGGAAGGGCGCGAAGAGGAGCCTTCGCTCTCTTCGCGCCCTTCGCGTTTAGATTTTTCGTGTTTTAACGTTTGGAGAACTGGAAGCTTTTGCGTGCGCCGGCGCGACCGTACTTCTTGCGCTCTTTCTTACGAGGATCCCTGGTAAGGTAGCCAAGTTTTTTTAGTTCGCTGCGTAAAACTTCGTCTTCGATGACTAAAGCGCGCGCTACACCTAGCCGTACAGCTTCTGCCTGGGCTTGTAATCCTCCACCTTTGACACGGATCAATAGATCATACTGCCCGTCGGGTCTTACTTTCACTATCGGAGAGGTAGCCACATCCCTCTGGAATGGTAATGGAAAGTAGTCTTCAAGCGACTTGTGGTTGATGTCGACTTTGCCGTTTCCCCCTCTGCGTAGTCTGACCGAAGCCACTGCTGTTTTCCTGCGTCCTGTTGCTACCGATTCTTCGATTTTTTTCTTCATGTTCCTCTTGTCCTATGCAATGGCTAAATGTTTACGAGAATAGGTTGCTGCGCTTTCTGAGTGTGTCGGCTTTGAGATGCCTGTATGCGTAAACGCTTCAGCTGCCTGCGGCCAAGCTTCGTTTTCGGCATCATCCCCTTGACTGCTTTCTCAACAATGTACTCTGGCTTCTTCTCCTTCATCTTCCTAAAAGGCGTGGCTCTCAAACCACCAATATGGTGGGTATACTTGTGGTAGACCTTCTGCGCTTCCTTAGCACCTGTCACCTTGATCTTGTCAGCATTGATGATAATGACGCCATCTCCCGTGTCCGCATGCGGAGTATATGTAGGAGTATGCTTGCCTCGTAAAATCTTGGCAATTTCCGACGCAAAACGCCCTAAAGTTTTCCCTGCAGCGTCAAAGACAAACCACTTAACTTGTTGGTCTTGCCTCTTGGCCATATATGTCTGATTGTTCTTGTTCATCGCAACCTTGTCCATCGTGTTTCGAATATCGAACGCCCATCATAACGTCTACACACCTTTTCCTGCAATGGGTGTGATAAAAACGGGTGTAATTATTTTGGCGGTAACTATAAATTTTGCGACAATTAGTCAGATCCCCGCCCAAGGAGAGCAAAGACGGGGATTTGAAATAGGCAGTTGATTGCGGAATATAGGTAGCCTTCATGACCATTTGCTAATTTACAAGTAATTATTCACAGACCCCCTTCCTTCATCGGGGAGATGTGAAAAAACAAGGCATGCGTTAAATTTTTTATTATCGCATCAGGTTTTCATATGCCTCTGACGCAAGGATCTGTATGATTTACGTGAATTCGACGTAAACTTACTATATGATTTCTAACAATTTGCGTTCTTTGTCTCGTAAGTTCAAAAATGACTTATTTTTTTAAAAAGTGTAAGATAGGGGCAGAAAGGGACAATCAGGGACAACAAAGACTGCTATCTTTTTTTGTGCTCTTGTTGTTACGCTCTTTACCGTTGATTCTCAACGAGCAACATCGAAGACTAAAACTACAAAACCGACAACAACGGACAGCGCTTCTGTTGTCCTTGCTGTCTCTGTCGTCCCTGTTGTCCCTTTTTTGCATCACTTCCATCTCACTGATCTCAGTGGCTCAGTGGTTATTTATGCAACAACGCCCCAAATGAATGGAGTTATCTGATATGCTAGTGCAAAAAATGGTGTCTTGTTTAATTATTCTCCTTGTGGGCATGGGGTTCGTTCCTACAGGGGGTTTTTCGGCAGAGAAGGCGTTACCTACTCATCGGCAGGGGATTGTGCACGCAGCAATTGATTTTGGTTCTGGTGCTGTGAAGATTCAAGCAGCGTTTGTTGAAGGGGGGCGTGTGATTGGCAGGCCTCTTTTGGCCAAATACGTTTCTCTTAGTTTGACGGAAGATGTAGCAGCTCATGGTGGGCGTATTAGTGAGGAGATGCAGCGTAGGGCTGTTGAGATCCTTCAAGGGTTTAAAGATGAAGCGAAAGAAGCTGCCGGTGCGCATGAAGTGCAATTCTCTGGTATTGCGACAGCAGTTTTTCGCAAGGCGGAGAATGGGGGGGCTGCTCTGGACAATTTTGAGCGCTTGCTGGGCATCCGCTTCCAAACACTAACGCAAGAGGAAGAGGGAAAAGTTGGGTTTTTGACGGCACAGACTCTCTATCCAGAGGTGGTAGAAGGGCGTATTTTAGCGTGGGATAGTGGCAACGGTAGCTTTCAAATGACAGCCAAAGACGGGAGCAGCTACCAAGTTTTTCAGGGACCATTAGGACATGGCAACGTACGCGTGATGCTTTCAAGAGATATACGAGGAGGAGAGGTGTTGCGTTCTGGTGAGTCAGGTAATCCCGTCTCGGTCGATGAAAGAAGGGAGCTTGCCGAGCGACTGGTTCAATCCTTGCCGCCCCTTCCCGTGTGGCTGCAAGATAAGATCGCTTCGAAAGAAACGATGATCGTTACTTTTGGAGATGGCGAATCGATCTTCGCTCTCGTAGCAAAAGCAGCCGCGCTGCTTGCTGAATCAGATGAGAGCGTTGCACAGTCTATGCTTATTACCCAAGAGGATGTTCAGCGAGTGATCGATCTCTACATCGGACGAAACGATGATCTGTTTGACAGTGAGGGAGTGCATCGCAAGACGTTGTTGAGTGCTGTTCATTTAATGACCTTGATGAAGCATTGTAAGATTAGTGTAATACACTATTCACAATCGATAGGATCTACCCTAGGGATGCTAAGAGCGCCTTCTTTGTGGAATTAAAACTAATGGATAAAGGATAAAATGTTGAAGCTGGAAATCAAAAAAGCAGTAGTTTCAGTGATTCTGGCTCTTTGCTCTGTCAATACACTCTGGCTCCACTCCGCTCGATGCCATCAAAGAAGTTGTCGAGTAATCATCTGACCCCTACACGAAAAATTATCACCCAACATAAGCCGTTGCAGCCGAGTGTGGCAGCTTAGCCATTCAATCGTCCTCAGGGCTTTCATAAAAAAGCTCTGGTATTCTCTTCGCGATCTTCG
>JAFITR010000029.1 GCA_017116025.1 Simkania negevensis | reverse complement strand
ATGATAGGAGGAGCGTCATTACGGACGGTCTCCTCTTCAATGATGACTTCTGTAACGGTTTCATCAGTAGGAACTTCAAACATCAGGTCACGCAGAAGATTTTCGAGGATCATACGCAAAGCACGGGCGCCAGTACCCGCTTCTATCGCCTGCTCTGCTATCGCTTCCATCGCCTCATCAGTAAAGAGAAGCTTGACGTCCTCTTCCTCGAAAAGCTGAATAAACTGTTTAATCACAGCGTTTTTCGGTTTAGTCAGGATCTCTATCAGATCTTCTTTTAGCAATTCATTACAGTTCGATATGCTGTTAAACCGCCCAATGAACTCAGGAATCATTCCATATTTAACAAGGTCTTCTGGCTCCGCCTGTGCAAGAATATCACTTTTGTTTTTCGGATCCAACAACTCTCTGTTTTTTACAGCACCGAAGCCCATGGTGCCCTTACCCAACCGTTTGCTGATGACTTTATCAAGACTGACAAACGCTCCACCGACAATAAAGAGGATATTTTCCGTATTGACCTTGATGTATTCCTGATTGGGATGCTTCCGGCCTCCCTTAGGGGGAACATTAGCGACAGTGCCTTCAACGATTTTCAACAACGCCTGCTGAACACCTTCTCCAGAGACGTCGCGTGTGATGGAGACATTGGACGTTGTCCTTCCTATCTTGTCAATTTCATCGACATAGATAATACCATGCTCAGCACGAGCCACATCGTAGTCAGCCGATTGCAACAAACGTAGGATGATATTTTCAACGTCTTCTCCAACATACCCTGCTTCCGTCAATGTTGTCGCATCAACAATCGTAAAAGGGACATCGAGAACACGTGCTAACGTTTTAGCCAGCAATGTCTTGCCCGACCCTGTAGGGCCGATCAAAAGAACGTTCGACTTGCTGTACTCTATTTTATTTTCTCGAGCTAAAGAACGTACACGCTTATGGTGGTTGTAGACGGCGACAGAGATCGTACGTTTTGCCGACTCTTGCCCAATGACATATTCATCCAGCCTGCTCTTTATCTCTTTGGGTTTGAGTATTTTAAGCTCAAAATTCACCTTTTTCTTTTCTACTATTCCCATGCAAAGGCGCACACATTTATCACAGATGTATACGTTAGGGCCGGAGATTAACTTCTCAACGACATCCTCTGTACGGCCGCAAAAAGAACAGCTCGCTACTTCTTTAGGGGGGGAAGATTTTCTACTCATACATCACAACCATTCAATACTAAACTGCAGACGCTTCTGACGCCGCTTTTTCTTCTTTTTGCTTTGTATTAACCAGCACCTGGTCAATCAACCCATACTCAATCGCCTCCTCTGCTCCCATATAGAAATCACGCTCGGAATCCTCAAGGATTTTCTCCACAGACTGCCCTGTGCAATCCGACATAATCTGCGCCAACGTCTGCTTCAGCTTCAAGATCTCTTGTGCCTGCAAAGCGATGTCTGCCGATGTTCCTCCTACACCTCCACTCGGTTGGTGAATCATTATCCTGCTGTGGGGCAGGGCGAAGCGTTTGCCTTTCGTCCCTGCAGCAAGGAGGAGGGCAGCCATGGATGCTGCCTGGCCAATACACGTTGTCGTGACATCACAGCCCAGATAGCGGATGGTATCAAAGATAGCAAGACCCGCCGAAGTGTATCCTCCGGGAGAGTTGATGTAGATATTGATATCTTTTTTTGGATCTTCAGTCATCAAAAAGAGCAGCTGTGCCACGACGATATTGGCCAACTGGTCCGAGATTTCTGTACCAACTAAAACGATGCGGTCTTTAAGAAGCCGCGAATAGATATCCATCGAACGCTCGCCACGCCCCGTGTCTTCTATGACATATGGTACCAAAGTCATTATTCCTCCCTTACTCAAATCCCAAGCTTAACAATGTCGCCATGTTAGCGTTTAACTTAATCTTAGAAGATATTTGTCTTCAACTAATAAAACAGGTAATTAAGAAGCCTTTGCAAGAGCTCTCTCAACGAGATACTCCATCACCTTAGTAAGGCGGGTCTCATACTCCAAATGGTTCATTAACTCATCTTTCAACGTATTCTGCGAAGCAAACATCGAAGGAGTCAGGCCCAGCGTAGCACACCTTTGTACAAAAGCAGAATTCAAGTCCTCTTTGGTCACTTCAACCTCTGCATCATGTGCCACCTTGGCAGACAAGAAGAAAAGCTTCAACGCTTTCCTCGCCTCATAATGGGCATGAGTTTGTATCTCTTCTTTTTTTTCTTCAATCTCTTCTTTGGAAAGACCTTTGTTCTTAAACTCTTGGATACGCGTCTTCATCCGATGACTCTGCTCGTCTTCAAGGAGAGATAGAGGGAGGTCGACATCGTGATTGCTAAGCAACCAGTCTGTCATCTCTTCCTCATATTGGCGCTTACGGTTCGCTTCTTTTTCCTTGAGCAGACCTTGGCGAATCCTATCCAACAGCGCCTCTACACTGTCAGCACCCAATTTCTTAGCAAACTCGTCATCTACTTCAGGAAGTAGCTGTTTTTCAATTCGATGGACAATTACTCGACAGGGAGAAGGCTCTTTTTTGCTCTTTTCATCCGAGCCCTCTTGCTCTTCTGCAGAGAGTTCCATCTTCCCTTCACGCTCTTCGCCAGGTTGTAAACCGATCACAAGGTCATACACCCAGGGGGCTATCTCTTCACGGTCCAACTTCAACTGCTCTTCGTCGAAAATCAGGCGCGCACCTTCGTCCTCCTCATCTAACTTCTTCAACGTAACAATTGCATAGTCACCGTCTTCAACAGGACGAGGATCAACATCTTCCCAAGAAGCGCAGTATTTTTGTGCTCGCAACAGAGCAGCGTCAACATCTTCTTGCGAAGGCTCCTCGATCTCCTTCTTTTCCAACGAGACAGCGTCGTAGTCGATCGAAGGTATATGAGGCCTACGCTCAAACTCAAAAGCGACGGAACTGCCTTCTTCCAAGTTAAAAACACGCTTGCCGTACGTCTTGATCTGTTTGGGCTGGAAAGGCAACAAGTGAGCCAACTCAAGCCCTTTATGCAACGCAAAGGAAACCACCCCCTCTTTCCACTCGTCGTTGATGTGCTTTTCAAAATGGTTCACAACAAGTTGTTTCGGAGCTCGCCCTTTGCGGAAGCCGGGGAGAGAAACAGCTTTGTTTATCTTCTTAACCGCCTCGTCATACGTTTTCTTTTCAGCGACGGGGGTAAGGTGGATTTCCATCTTAACAGAACAACCAGGAGACTCATGTAAAGTCACTTCTGCATGGGAGTCGGAAAATGTCGACGTCTTTACATCAGAAGGAACCTCCGGCTCAGGAACAATTTGCCCCTCTACTGGTTGTTCCTCTACTGGTGGTAGCAGCCCCTCTACTGAGGGTTCCTCTTGAATAACCGCTTCTCCCTGTTCCCTTCCTTCTCCGGCTTCTTGCTCGCTCACAAAAACCTCTCTTTAAATCATTATGGACGACATAAGGAAGCGGGTGATGAGGTTCGAACTCACGACCCTCACGTTGGCAACGTGATGCTCTACCACTGAGCTACACCCGCTTAAACACAAATGAAGATGCAAAAATATAGCCAGCGAACGTTTTTTTCTCAAGAGAAAAGAGAGCCCTCCGTAAAATTGACGCACACAATCCGCGAACCAGGGAAAAAAATCGGTTCAAGTTCGTTCACAAGGTCGCAGACAGGCACAAAAGAAAGCCATAGCTTTTCTTGCCCAACGATCAAAAGAGGACATGGACGATTGCTCAACAGAATCACAAGGCACCCCCAACGGTACTATGCATACCCCGAGCAATTTCAGTGCCAACCGAGTTTAATAGACAAGAGCTTTCTCTCTGCTGCCCATTAATCCTCTTGCGTTTTTGCGTTGTTTGGTGCGTTTTTTGATTGCACATCAAGTTAGAAACGAGTTAAAAGCACATTCTACATTTTAATTTAGGTAAGCAGAACATGAAATCGATACTCAACTTCCGCAAGATCAAGCAGGATTTTTCATCGAACATTTTAAAACAGGGGCGCGACGACTTCATCCAGAACAAGGTAATCGCGGCAAAAGCGTTAAAGCTCACCTCCAACACGTTAAGGATCAGCGGACGCGTCCAGGGAAATTTTGAGAACAGCTACGAGAATGAGATTGAAATCGACCGAATGGAATCGGAGGTGATCGATTCAAACTGCGACTGTCCCTACCATTACGACTGCCAGCACATCGCCGCTCTCCTTTTCTACCTAGAGGAGAACATCAACAAAATTCTTGTCGACTTTTCCAAGAGTGAGAAAAAGAATGCAGAAGAGAGTACGACAAACACCTCCATTGCCGATGAAGGAATCGTCAAAACACTCCAAGCCGCTGAGGGCATCGAACGAACACGTCTGCGGAAAAAGCACGATCGCGAGGCGTTAGAAGAGTACAAACTCGCATCAGGAATCCTCGGCTGCTCACCCTATTTCTTACCAAAAGAAGAGATATCGGAAGACAAGGCCGAACTTGCGATCATCTGTAACAAGGAGTCGTTCACAAGAAAAATAGACAAGCGGCTACCAGAGATCCAAATCGCACTACGCCTACCCTTTCGTTCTAAACCTCTATACGTCCCCAGTGTAAAGATATTTTTTGACGGCATCCGCAACCAAGAGCCCATCTTCATTTCTGGCAAGAAGTATTTTTTTTCATATCGTTCATTTAATGAACCAAGCCGCGAGCTTCTCAATCTTACCATCGACCACGCCCGTTTTTTTGATTCACTATCGGAAAGTTACCAGCGTTTTGCGAAGATGGAGTGGGAGGCGATGGGAACGCTACTGGCTAAGGGGTATGAGTTATTACGCCACCAGTTGATGGCTTCAGGCTATACAGAACAACTGGAACGTCAGCAACAGATTCCTTGCTTCTACCTAGACACACTCGAATCACCTCTTCTCTACTCACCAACGCCAGCAGAGCTACAATTTGAAATCGAGATACTTGATGTGCCTTCAAAGCATACGAAAAAGATTTTTTTACAGCCAAAGATAGAGATTCCTGGTAGTGCTATCTCTCCGGAAGAGGGTGTTCTTTTCGAATGTGCAAAGCCGGGGCTCATTCACGCAAGGAGCTACTACCGCTTTGGTCCGCACATCCGCCGTGCGCATCTTCGCCATCTGTCGACACTGCGCAACATCGCGATCCCCCTCTCCCTCTTCGGCACTTTCATAGAAAACGCTCTTCCTGAGCTACAGCGGTTTGCCAAAGTAAATAATCAGAAGGTGCTTAATGACATCGTCACTCTCCCCTTTGTTGGCGAGATGAGTGCCCGCTGCAAGATCGAATATCTCAACGGCGAGCTCGAAGCCAAGCTCTACTTCTTATACAACGAGATAGAAATCCCTGCGACCAACCAAGAGTTGTCGGTCGAACATATCCACACGTTCACTACAGAAGAAGGTATCCTCGCACGCAACTTAACAGAAGAGCACCAGCTCATTAACCGCCTTTTCCCCGACTTTATCTTCAACCAGACAACAGGATCATTTATTGCCAAGACGGAGAAGAAGGTCGTCGAGTTCATGACGGAAGTGATTCCTGCCAACAGGGATCGCGTCACGTTCGACTGTCCGGAGAACCTCCTCAACCAATTTATCTACGACAACACAAAGATCTCCCTCGCTCTGAAAGGCAGCAACCACATCAACAAATACACCATCGAAATGAAAGTGGATGGCGACTTAGAAGGGACAGAGATAGACTACCTTTGGGAGTGTATCCAGGCGAGGAAGAACTACATCGAGCTAAAGACAGCCACCAACAAAATCAAGAAGAGCGGCAAGGGCTCTGGCATCAAACAGCGTATCCTTATCCTCGACCTAGGGAAGCTCACTCCTGTTGTACAAATCTTCGATGAGATGGGAATAAAGAAGATAGCCAACAGCACCATTGACAGGCCACTATGGAGTCTGACTACTATCAGGGAAGGTCTTTTCGACGGACTCCCTGTGACATTCTCCATGTCGCCAAAGATCAAAGGACTCCAGAAGCAGATCCTTGGCACACACGCCATCGACCCCACCCCTATCCCCAAAGAGATCCAAGCTACTTTACGCAATTACCAGGTCGACGGCGTACACTGGCTCGAGCGTCTACGAACGATGCATCTCAGCGGCATTCTCGCCGACGATATGGGATTAGGGAAGACTCTCCAGGCCATCGTCGCTATCGCACAAAACAAAGCCCTCGACCCAAAAAACAACAAACCCGCTCTCGTCGTCTGTCCCACCTCTCTTCTTTACAACTGGCAAGAGGAGTTCCACAAATTTTCTCCTAAACTAAAGACGACTGTCATCGACGGCACTCCTCAACAACGCAAAAGAAACATACAAGCAAAAAGGAAGTGTGACGCCTTCATCACCTCGTACAATCTGCTCCAAAAAGACATCAATTTTTACCAAGACAACTCTTACAGTTATATCATCCTTGACGAAGCGCAACACATAAAAAACAGGATGACGCGCAATGCAAAGTCGGTGAAAATGCTTTCTGCCGACCACCGCCTTATCCTCACCGGCACTCCGATAGAAAACTCTCTTGATGAGCTGTGGAGCCTGTTCGACTTTCTCATGCCTGGGCTTCTAAGTTCATACGAACGGTTTGTCGAAAAATATATCCGTAACCCTGGTTATACCGAAGGCAAAGACCTCAAGGCCTTGCGCAGCAAAGTTTCCCCTTTCATTCTACGTAGGATGAAAGAAGACGTACTCAGCGACCTGCCTCCCGTATCAGAAATCCTCTACCACTGCCACCTCACGCCAAAACAACAACAGCTCTATAGCTCCTACGCCAAAAGTGCTCGAGAAGAGTTACAACAGCTTGTCAAGAAAGAAGGATTCGAGAAGGTGCAAATCCATATCCTCGCTACGCTGACCCGGCTCAAACAAATATGCTGCCATCCCGCCATCTTCGCACAAGAGACTGTCAAACGCACAGACTCCTCAAAGTTCGACCTCCTCATAGAACTGCTCACCTCCCTCGTCGAAGGGGGGCACAAAACAGTCATCTTCAGCCAATACACGAAGATGTTAGCCATCATGAGAGAAGAACTTGAATCGATGGGCATGCAGTTCTGCTACCTCGACGGATCGAGCAAAAACAGACTCGATATCGTCAAAAAGTTCAACAACGACCCCGCCATTCCCATCTTCTTAGTCTCGCTCAAAGCAGGCGGTACAGGGCTCAACCTCACAGGAGCGGACACCGTCATCCACTACGACATGTGGTGGAACCCCGCCGTCGAAAACCAAGCGACAGACCGTATACACCGTATAGGACAAAACAAACCTGTATGCTCGTATAAACTCGTCACGCTAGGTACGATAGAAGAGAAAATTCTCGAATTACAAAAGAGGAAAAAAGGGCTCGTCAAAAAGGTAGTAAACTGCGATGATGAGGCTCTATCGAAGTTAAAATGGGAAGAGGTCCTCGAACTTCTGCAAACGTGATGAAAGCATTTACCACAAAGCTAGTCTGTGGTGAAGCTACAAGGTAGTACAACCTCAGCAATTCCCGCCAGAAACCGAACAAATATTTACAGGTAAATGAACGATGAAGATAAATGCGAAGAAAGCGAATAGAATACGCAGGATAGCGGGCATTGCTGGTACAACCTTATGACCATCAACCAAAAAACTAGCCTCAGAGATTTCCTCAGCAAAATCCCTTGGTTCAAAAACAGTCAAATAGGGAACCTCATCAAATTCGGCGGCTTCTTCTCCTCCGACATCGGCATCGACCTCGGCACGGCGAACACTCTCGTATACCTGCGTGGCAGGGGCATCGTCCTAACAGAACCTTCCGTCGTCGCCGTCGACTCCCACACCAATGAAGTTCTTGCCGTAGGGCACAAAGCAAAAGCGATGCTAGGCAAAACACCACGGAAAATCCATGCCGTGCGCCCCATGAAAGACGGCGTTATCGCCGACTTTGAAATTGCCGAAGGCATGCTTAAAGCCCTCATCAGAAAAGTCACTCCCTCACGCAGTCTCTTCCGACCCAAAATCCTCATCGCCGTACCATCAGGAATCACCGGAGTAGAAAAACGCGCGGTCGAAGACTCTGCTCTACACGCCGGCGCACAAGAAGTCATCCTCATCGAAGAACCCATGGCAGCAGCTATCGGCGTCGATCTGCCTGTACACGAACCTTCCGCCAATATGATCATTGATATCGGTGGCGGCACAACAGAGATCGCGATCATCTCCCTTGGAGGCATCGTCGAATCACGCTCTTTACGCATCGCCGGTGACGAGTTCGACGAATGCATCATCAACTACATGCGACGCACATATAATCTCATGATCGGACCCAGGACGGCCGAAGAGATAAAAATCACCATAGGATCTGCCTACCCATTGGGGGATAACGAACTCGAGATGGAAGTACGCGGGCGTGACCAGGTCGCCGGCCTACCAGTAACAAAACGCATCAACTCCGTTGAAATACGCGAATGCCTAGCAGAACCGATACAACAAATCATCGAATCGGTAAAACTAACGCTCGAAAAATGCCCGCCGGAACTTGCCGCCGACCTCGTTGAACGCGGCATGGTCCTCGCTGGGGGGGGGCGCCCTTCTCAAAGGACTCGATAAAGCACTCACTAAAGAAACAGGACTCCCTGTCATCATCGCGCCAAACCCTCTATCTGCGGTATGTCTAGGCACAGGGAAAGCACTCGAATACCTAGAAAAATTCAAACGCAAAAAACATATCATCGTCTAACAGCGGCCTTGTTGCACTATTTCCACCACAGAGAAAAAAGGGATGGTGGTCTTGCTTTGGAGTACTAGTGCTCTGTGACTCTGTGACTCTGTGGTAATAGAGCAACACGGCCTCTAATAACTCGTGAGACGGTACAGAAACCGTTGTCGTATATAGGCCCTCCAGAACCTATAGCCAACGTTCCTTGGAAAAACTCTCGATAGACATGAAGCGCCTGTTCTGCATTTTGAACACAATACAAACAATTGCTTACCCACTCCGATCCCTTGATCGTTTTGTACTGTCTGTTGCACTTAAAACGAGAAGCGATCTTCTCTATCCAATACTCCTCTTCTCCAAAGAGCAACATCGGCGTAGGAGGCGCACTGCCCACTTTACGCGTAACTTCCTCTAGCGCGAGCTCAAAATCCGTGCCATACCCTCCGGTCAAAAAGATAGGGAAGTCGAGGTAGAACTCTTCTTGACGCTGTACCAGCTTCTGCAAACGGTAAGTCATCTTCGCTTCGACATGAGGATTCTGCCTCTGCTCATTAACGACCTGGTCTGACGACGTCTGGAAGTTGATGATATTTGCACACGAGAGAATCTTCAGCTGTTTAGCAACGCGGTTACCTACAGCCATCGCCCCTGGGCCTCCTCCTGTGACAAGAGCAAGCTGTGTTGAACGATTCAACAGTGTATGCGACAGCTCTTCTTTCATCTCCACAATACCCTTAAGCAGCTCCGTCAGCTCATTTTCAAAATCTCCTTCGAGAAGGTTAGAGCCATAGACGCCAAAAAAGGTAGAGTTCAAAAAGCGCTCGACCTGGTTCAGGGGGACAAACATCCCCGACTCCTTATCCAACCTCTGTACATACTGTAGGATGCGTCCCGTCACCTCATCAACCCAATAGACGGGTATAGCAAACTTGAGTAGATCTGTAAGCAGTGCATGGTCTTCTTGGGTAAAGAACTCTCCAGAAGAGTAGGATGGATGGAGGAAATAGATTCCTTTGAGGCAGCGCTGCACGTCGTTGCTAAGCAGCATGCGCTTCATCAGCGGCGAAGGGAAGTAGCGCGTAAACAAGACGCCTTGGCTTGTGATCTCATCGTCGTCAATCGCCTTCAAAAAGGGGTAGGACGACTGCTTTTGTATGTACCTTATGATCGAAAGAGAACGGCGCGCACCATATTCACTCGTCGGCCACTCCTGGTTGAGGGGCTCGCGAATAATCCAATCTTCCGCTTTAAGGTTTAGCAGCTGCTCGCCCTTGACAACGAAGACAGAGGCGGGGTGCTCTTCTGGTTTAGGAGCAGTATGGAATAGATCAAACACCGTCTTGTCGTTCTCCAGACAGTTCTGCAGCTGATCACGGTCGCCAAAGAAGACGTGTTCACGATGAGGCTCCAACGTATAAAATTCGAGGGGGATATCGCTCACCTCCGTGGTGCTCGTACCCGTCAGCTCATAGATATCTCCCGAATAGGCAGTGTCGGGCTGCAACAGATTTGCTGTCGTATGTTTATACCCCTGTGGCAAAAGGTCATCGACAACATGTGCAAACACGGTACGGATATATAGAGGCTGCGTCTGGACAAGTAAGACGCTATCACTTTCAATCACCCTGGGTGCCTTGGCAACAAACTTCTGGTGGATACGTAACATGTCACGGACACGGAATTCCTCTTTTAACGCTTTTGCCAAAGATGGAAGGAATGAAGAGATGGTGTTGGTATAAGAAACAATACCATCTTTTAATGTCAGATAAGCAACGAGGCGGCCCTGAACAATTTCTAAAGCAAGGTCTGTGCTGCCCTGCATCCCTCCCAAAGAGAAGAGGGGCCTGCTAAAGCGATCCGAACGGCCAAACATGCGATATAGGTAGTTTGCCGTGCGTACACGCCTGCGCTCGTCAGCAGCAAACAACTTGCCTATCTTCGTCCCCTCTTCAAGCAAAGCAAGCATCTCTTCGCCCAAGCTACCGTGGCTGGTGATCAATACCTCTACTTCGGCACGGCCTCGTTTTTTATCTAACTCCAGCTTCTGGCGGACACCGTCCAATCCAAGCTGAGCAAGCACACTCTTGAAGTTGAACGCCACCCTCTCCTCGTCGATGTCAAAACCGACAAAAGCAGGAGAGATGTTCTCTATAACAACATGCGCTACCGCCTCTGTTAATGATCTCCTCTCCAACGTGGATATCACACCATCAGGAGTAATCAAGTCATAGTGCCCAGTAGATAGATAACTCTCCATAATACCTCAAAAGATTGCCAGTAGGACCCGCAGTGTCACACATACCGCTTTCCAGAAAAAATGACAACCTGTTATTGTAGCACCCTCCCTATGGGGCAATAGCTCAGCGGTTAGAGCAGCGGACTCATAACCCGCCGGTCACCGGTTCAAATCCGGTTTGCCCCATTCCTGCTTTAAGATTCATCGGATAACAACCTAGCTTTCAGCCACTTTATTGCCCGCTCCATCTTCTTGCGATGCAAATGGGCTGCTCGACGACGCAGTTGATCCAAAGTAACTTGAGGATACAAAGCATAGAGTTCTACTCGCTTTAAAATCTCCCGTCCACCAGATACCCCTGTTTCTACCCGTGTAACTCCTGGCTGAGAAAAATCAAAACAGAGAGCAAATTCCCTTACTGACAATCCTAATTTTTCTCGAAATTGCTTCAAATCCGATGCGGTGAAACTCTCACGATAAATTGGTTTAAACAAAAAAGAGGATGGACCTCGTGATGCTATGCTAGAAAGCAAAATCAATGGATTATTCTCATATTCAGAAATACCAACAAATCTACAATATTCAGAAAAAGCAGGATTCTCTCGAGAAGGAATACGGTCTGCAAACGAACAAAATAATTGCTCAGACTGATAGATTCGACGAGTAAGCGGCATCTCCGGACCGAGAGGAATCGCCGTAACTGAACGCAGATAATTCTTGTCGTATTCAAAACGGAATTGATGTCCAACCAAGCTAAGTACCCCCACCAACTGATTCGTCCTTTCTTTTTCAAGTACAACTTGAACACCTTCTATTGTCTGAAAGTTAAATGGCATTGCTAAGCTCCTGATACCTTCGTTGAATCAACCTCAAAATTGCACTCTTACGAGCAGTAGAAAGAAAACTTGAAGCCACAAGATCATCAATCTCTTGTAAATCGATACGCTTGACAAAGCTAATCACTTCCTCTCTAAACCCCAAACGGAACCACTCTTTAACATAATCCTCCATAAGAGGCTCCCTTGTTTCAGCTGTTGCTATAGCACCGCGCGGCTCGTGCTGTGCTCCTAGAAGTTCCGGTATTTCCAATGCTAAATAACAAGGATTATCGTAAAAAGGCGCAAGTAAAGTCCTGTCCGCTTCTCGAATTAATCCAAGATTACGACCATGGCGATCATGGTTTCCTATCAACGAATCAAACAAACAGAGCTCAATGAAACGCACCACAGCATCATAACGCCCGACTTCTTTTTCGATGATACCGAGTAGATGTTCGCAATCGTAATCTTCAGGAGATTCAAGATACCGGTAAATATGCACCAGATCACTACCAGGGCGGTTTTCCATGAAATTCTTAGAGACAAAGCTTTCCAAGGTGTTTTGAAATAAAATCATATAGTGGTCTGGAACGTCTAGCCCAATAGCGCAAGCTAGCTGATTGCATAAATACTCGGTTACCGGTAACTCAAAAACCTCTGGCTGTACCACTTTGAGAAGATAACCATGACCGCCAATCCGAGCTGAATACTTGCGAAATTTACCATGAAAAAAACTACTGTTCACTTGATGCCAATCTCTCGCTCTTTTACCACCTTCGCTAGACCGCACGACCACGTCATAAAACTCATCAGGCTCTGACAGACCAAACCAATGACAAAAACAGGCTGGATGGAGACCCGAAGTCATTCGATTCTTCTCTATAGAACGCTTGCAGCAATAACAAAGGTTCATTACTTCTCCTTAACTCCGATATTTCTTCTTTTTAATACCAAGATATATCAATCTATATATGATATTATAATATATCAATATGGATATGATATCAAGATATATCGAACTATTCAGATATTTTTAGAGAGAAGGGAGAGAGAGGAAAACAAATAGGGCCTTTTTTCTCTTGTCTCTGCTATCTCTATCCGAATAGTGACCAAAAAAGCATCATTATGAGATAATGGATGGTTTAGAAAGCTATTTTAACGTGAGTTCGATCTTTAACTAGCAC
>JAFITR010000028.1 GCA_017116025.1 Simkania negevensis | reverse complement strand
CCTTCGGGCTTTAATAAAAAGACTCTGCAGATTTTTTCTACATCTGAAGTTAGCTATATTCTTTATAGCTAATTAACAAATAAAAGGTAGAATACCATAGAAACTATTATAAACTTTCTATTTTTTAGGGTATATGGATCCAACAGAAGCAGCTAAAATCCGAGGAAAAGAGCAAGCTGAGGGGGGGCGCGGCGCTACAGCAGCGGCAGCAGCCACTTCGCAACAAGCTCGTTCTGAGCGTATTGCACAGGCAGTCCAGGAGATTTTACGCGATTTAGCAGTTAATCAGTTTATTCCTGATGCAGCGAACAACGAGCTAAAGGATCTTACTGCTGAAGAGCTACAGGATCATTCTCTCATTTCGACAAACCTCTCCCCTCCTAAGGATATCGATAACGCTCAATGGAATCAGCTGGTTAAACGGTTTGCACATGTACACAGCGACACATTGATCAAAGCAACAAGCCTTGAAGGTAATCGTTTTCCTGACTCACTGGAGTATATGCTAGAGCTCCTCGAGGCTATTTTCTCCTCCAAAGCATTGATCTTAGAGCCGGACGAGATTGCTAGTATGAAAGCTCCGATTGAACAGCTACACCGCTCTTTTACCCAAATGCAGCAAATGAGCAAAGAGCTCGAGCAACTCGTTGATCGGAAGTCTTCCCGAGAGAACGTGTTAAATAATTTGCATGCCAAGGCATTTGAGATTACAAAAGCTCTATATCGTCTACGTGTTGGTGAAACCTACTCAATTCCTGGCGGGTGGGCAGGCAGTCCAGGACATGCGATGGTCTACACCTTCACCAAGTGCAGTGGTGACCGCTATGACATCGAGATTTACAACACCGGAGCAGGAACTAAAGAGTATCACAATATCCTAGAAGATGGTTTAAAGAGCAAAATCAGCCCTCTTATTCGTTACGAAGGTGTCACTTATGAAGAGATCTTCTTTTCTCAAGACGAAGCGGATATTCAATCAGACTGGATCTTGGCGCTTTTAGAGCCCCAGGTATTGACCCGACTGAATCGAGCGTTAAGTGTTAAACCTGCAGACATCTATCGGCGCTGTTTCGGCCATTTGGAGTCCAAGCGTCTCCTTAGCAACCAAAGTACGATAGGCTACATGACGGCCCAGCGAGGAGGCAGCTGCAGCTGGCGGGTACTGACAGCGATGCTTTTCGCTACAATCAGAGAAAAGCGTCTCTATAAGCTGTTGCATCTAGAGATCAGGTTACAGTCGTTCATCACCTTCTACCAAGCCAGCAAAGAGATGCTACAAATGGAGACTCCTCAAGTCGAGCAAACACGTACGCTGTTGAAAAATGCAGCAGAAAAGTTGATACGGATGAGTGCCAAGCGCTACTCTCCGGGCAAAGAAGGCACGCTTCCACGGGAAAAAACGGTCAAGGCATATGCGACAGCTGTTGAAGTGTTGAACAAGATTGCGGCCATCGAACGGGGTATCCAAGAGAGGAGATCCTCCGAGGTAGCTCTTTCCGTTACCATGCAGCCACAGGATATCGATCTATCGCCTCTTAAAAACAGCATAGGCACACTGCGTACAAACCATCTGCGTAGACCTCAAGAAGGACGCAACGAGATCGCTACTGACGGATACCACAATCTTCAGCCTCCTACTCCCGATACGCTGTTGGCTACGCTAACAAGGGCTGAAGAGGTTGTCCGAAATGCATTATCAAAACAGCAAGAGACAACAGCACACGTTGTGCTCGAAGAGTTGCTTTCACTGCTGCCTGTTCCGACAACAAACGAGGCAGACTTTTGGCAGCGTATACCTCAAGGCGACCTTAATCAGTGTATCTCTAGTTTTGACACCCTGCTCGGACATTATGCTGCGCTGTCAATGACTTCTGCCATTGCCAGTCCTAAGGTAAAGAACAACTGTTGCTTCGGCTACGCCATTTCTCACGTTCTTGCCGTACGCATCGATTCCACACGCCAGCGCGGCCCTCGAGAGCCCCGCCTTATCGACTATCGCGTTCAGTATTATCCAAGACTGCGTAATTGCTACAAAGTCTTTTACTGTAGTAACGATTGGAAAAAGCAGCAAATGGTGAACGACTATTTTAATAGTGTCAACAAACGTGCAAAAGAAACAAACAAGAGAAGTCTACTCTCATTCTTTCCTATTGGTCAGCGAGGGTGTTTAAATCCTAACGAGAATATCGACTGTCACTTTTTCGACACACTAAGAAAAAACAATCATGCAGTCAACGAAGCTGTTCAAACCCAAAACAAGTTCTACTCGCAATGGCAACAGTCCAACCGTCAAAAGCCTCCCCTTTCAGCCGACGAGATGATGGCCTTTGAGCTGACGTGGGATATTGGCGACGAACCAGCCAAATCGCCCCTTCTTGCAAGCGGCTTTGGCCACCTTGTATACCTTAAAAGAGCCGCCCTGTACCTCGAATTCAACTACAACAACAACCGAAACGGGGAGAGAAACCATAAATTCACAGTCATACTGGCCCCCAGCATCTATGACACAACGACCCTCACTGCTACATGCATATACGGATCTCAATACCTTTTAATATCCGTTGAGACAGACAAAAAAATGCACCCTCCGCTACAAGAAACAAGCGATTTCGACAAGGCCGTCCGTCATATCATCGAAGAAGAAGGACCAGTGTACTTTTCAAACAACAATGGCGCAATAGGTTCACCCTCTTCTCACGATAGAGACTCTTTGCCGGACGAATCGGCCATCCTCATCAACAAAAAAAACACCCTTCTTTTGCCCATCAGAGAGCTCATCCGAACAGGCACACAACCACGCCTTTTTACCTACCAGCTTCTCTACTACTTTCGCCACAACAGAGGCGAGCTAGCAAAGATCGCTATCCAGACACTGTTCGACACGATATTTTTTAAGCCGATCAAGATGAACGATAACTCCTGGCATCTGCCACTGTTTGACCAGCTTGCTACCGAGCCCAATCTCGTTGAGCAGTGTATCGATCTGCTCAACTCTGGAATTCGAGATTTTTGGGAGAAACAACCGGGGCAGAAGCCCAACGTCTCTGCCTGTCTCTTCTTTGTCCGCCTGGCCGACAGGATAAGAAACCTGGCGCCTCAAGAGAAGAGCGACCAGATTCTCCATAATGAAAACGAGTTATTGGAGCGCTGGCTGGCTCTCCCTAACCTCTCTTTACAAGAGAAAAGCGCCATTCACCTACACCGCATCTACCACTTCTATCAAAAAACAAAAATCTCCCCTCTCTCTTCTCCAGAGCTTTTAAGTGCGTATCAAAGCTGGATTTTCTATCTCAATAACAATATGAATGATCCGAGCGACTCTCCTATTCTCAAAGCAGCAGCGCAAACTTTTGCATACACAATGTCACCTCAACTCCTAAAGTTGCTTGAAGAGCCAGAAAGACGGAACACCTTCTTTGACACCCTGTTCAAAATCTTCTCTCTTCCGCCGAAATCCGATCAACAGCAATGGCAACCAAAACCAAATCACCCCACCTACCATCTTGAGACGTCCAGCAGTACGTTTTGGGCTGTCAACATCGAAACGGGGGAGATTTGTAACGAGGCAGGCGTCCTCAAAAACACGCAAAAGCCCAAATGGAAAGACGACTCTGCCTACAAAAGACTTTTTGAAGAAGAAGACTTTACCTTCCATGCCTCCGGCAACAGCCATTACTTCAACTCGCCCCGGCTAGGGCCGATGCGAATGATCACACAAGCACCAGACGACACCTTGAGCCAGGGTCTACAGATGGAACGAAATGGCATCTGGTACCAGTACATCGCGCCGACCAGCTTTTGTCAAAACCCTTACCACAAAAATCTACTTAAGGAAATCCCCCATTTCCTCAAAGCCGACCACGCTTTCTGGCTCTCTAGCGATCAAGACAAGCCGTCACTGATTACCGACCTCAAAACGGGAAAGACCCTCTATTTAGTCTATTCGGATGGCAGGATCATCCCGGCAGAAGACGAGAGGAAAACGCGGCAAGAACAAAGGTGCCTTTATCTACATCAACAACGGTTTTATAACAGCAATGACGATCCTGATCCGCTGGCTCACTTTGAATGCAATAACTACACGGCTATCTGGCTCAAGGGAGAAGGTCGTGATGCACGCGTTGCCGCGATCATTTTTCCTCGCTATCTCTCTTCCAACGAAAGAACCCTTGCCTTTGTCACTAGCACAAACGGCCAAGCGGTATGGGCGAGTAACCAGCAGTATCAGTTGTCTGCAAGCCAAAAACGTTGGCTTTTCGGCAACATGCACAACTACCTCCTGCTAGAGAGCAGGGAAGGGAAGGGGCAAAAGCTACTTCTGCCACTGCAAAAGTTTCATAAACTTTCTGCAGAGGAAGAGCTGACGTCTTACGGAACGCTCGACATCGAAGAGAGAGAACGCTCAACAGAATGGCTAGAGGATGACGAGTTCGATCTACCACAGCAAGGGCAATACCGTTTTCTCGAGTATGATCTTGTCAATGACAAGCCTAGGGCAAAAGATACAGAAGGCAGCCTCTTTCTAGCCTACCTCTATCTAGGACAAAGGAACTATACTGAGGCTCTCACTTGCTTACGTACAGTGACACAAAGCGACCTCCTTTCTCTGCAAAGCCAGGAGATCCTCGAATGGATCTTTCTCTTAGGTCAGAGGAACAAAGATTTCTCCGCCAATGCGGCTACTCTACGCCTACACGCGTACAAGATGCTAGCCGACCATAAAAAGAGGCCTGAATTTGAGAAGAAAAAAGAAGAGCAAGAAAGCAAAAAAGCTAAAGAAGCTAAAGAAGCTAAAGAAAAAGCGATAACAAGAACAATTCATGCTGACTACACTTGCTACCTCGATGGGCTCCAAAACGTCGATGTTTCTTTGCGGCTGTCGAAAGAAGAAGAGGTTGAGCTCATCGAATCCGTTCTTGAAGTCACTGCTTTTGCACGCCGCCACTACGACCTAACGCACAACACACCAAAGAAACCTACCGCCTTCGCCAACCAACATCCACCCCTCCCCTCCTTCACACAGCCACACCATCTCGCCCACCTAGGCCCTGAATACACTGCGCTACCACCAGACAAATCACGCTTTAGAGGCGACTGTGAAGAGCAACCGTGTCCAGCGTTAGCCCATCACGAGACAGAAAGCTACCAGTATCGAAACTATCTCAAAGCATTTTCCTTCGAAAACCGATATGGAAGACCACGTCCTCCAATAAAACATCTATCTATACTCTTCGTCCAAGAAGGGTTACAGCTCTCAAACGATTTTGTTTCTCTCTACGAAGTTGCTGCAAAAGGCAGCAAAGCGCAAAAAAAAGCGTTACTCTTCCGCCTCAGCCAGATCGACACCGAAAATCTACAACAAAAGCATGCTTATCTTGACTGGGTTTTATACAACTACCTCATTTTTGCTTTACAACATCCCCGACGACCACCTGCCTACCCTGTCGCAAACAATCCAACAGAGGGTGAGCTATACAACTTCCACAGGACACTCAACATCGCCTATAGCAACGCACAGCAGAGACAACCAGAGCCTGCCGTCTCTCAAGCCTCACCAGCGCAACAACCCCAGCAGATAGAGATCGATAATCTTCACGCCACCTTTCCACTCATAGCGGCACAACCTGCCGCACGTTACATCACACCAACAACCCCCGCCTCTCTACGTTTTCCTGGCGCAACCAACAGTTTTGAAAGGAGTTACCCGCTACCAAGCGAATGGTTAAATAACGATAAACACGAAGAGTGTAAAGGAAGCGCGGAGATCGCCTTAGGCCCTCAAGAAATCAGCGATACGGAGGCTGAATACAGCGATGCCATTCGAAAAGAGTTTGCTGCTTTTGCCGAAGAACTGCGTACAGGGCAGCAGCAAAACGCTTCTCTCCCTCATTATTCGCTAAAAGAGGGCAAGGAGTTTAAAGCGTTCGAGAGCGAGATGTCGGTAAAGATTAACGAGCAAGAAGAACGTCTAGAAGCACAGGAAAAAGTTATTTTGGCTCTTGCAAATAGAAAATCGCAAGACTCTTCACATGCTCTGAGAGAATCGATGCTTCTCAGAGGACGTTCAAACAAGAAGCTTAACCTGAACGACCTCATCCTCCTCTTCTTGAAAGGAAGGGAAGAGCTGTTTTACGCTGCTAACACCAACCTCGACGAGCAAGAAATAAAGAACCTACACCAGCTGATCGGCAAATACCTAGTCAACGCTACCCACCTGCAGCAGTGGCGTAGGGGGTGTGTGCATGTAGGCAAACTTGTTGCCAACGGCCTTGGCAACAGCGAGGAGCAGCGCTACCTCATCGAGCAACTGGGCTACGAACTTTTCGCCAAAAAAGCCTACGGCAATAGCAACACTCCTCTCGACCCCGAGCGCGAGATACCATTCCTCGTCTTCGAATATTTCAGCGACATGCGCATCCGTCCTGAACAGTATGAGTTGTTGCAGAAGATGACAGAAACAGGAAATGGTAAGCGCTACAGCGACATCGTCATCCAGCTCATCATGGGAGGGGGCAAGACGTCTGTGCTCGCCTCCATCCTCGGCCACCTCGCTGCCAAGCCTGGACGCCTCGCCCTCTTCGTCACTCCCGCCTCACAGTTTTATACTGTCAGGGAAAACCTCAAGAAGGCCCAACGCAAACATTTCCACCAAGAGATCGACAGCATCGACCTATCTAGGAACGCTTTCACTCTTCAAAACCTTCAGTGGGTCCACAACAAGTTAAAAAATGCGATGGAACGCGAAGAGATGGTCGTCGTCAAAAGCGAGACGTTACAAGCTCTAGAGCTTGAATTTTTAAGCTCTGCTCAAGAGTACATCAACAATGCGGGTAAAGCTCCTCCGGAAGAGCTTATGCACAAGATCGCCACCTTGCGCGACATTCTCCTCATCTTTCGCAATAACAGCGACGCCACCATCGACGAAGTCGATCTCGTCCTCAACGCCTTGCGCGAAGTTAACTTCCCCATAGGAGAAGCTGAACGCGTCAAATCGGAGAGGGTCGATGTCGTCAAAACAATCATGGGGCTTTTGGCCAGCAAAGAGGCGATCCCCGGCACCAACCAGACGATGGAAGAGCTCACAGGTATCAAGCGCAACGAACAGGCGCAACTCTCCCAAGAAGAGTACCGAAAAAAAGTAGAACCTTTTCTCGCCAACAGATTAGCCGAAACATATGCCCCTTTTGCCGTCAAACAAGAACAGAGGAGCTCGCTCATCCGCTACCTCAGAAACGAGATCTCTTCTCAGGCACAAATTCTTGCCGACTACAGTAACGATCGTACTGTCCCTACCGAACATCGACAAGAGGTAGAAAAAGCGAGACGTTGGTATGAAACACAGCAAAACCGCTCAAAGATCGACGACGACATCACCTTCCTTAGGGAGCTGGCGCGGCGTGCTAATTCTGCTAACGCAAAAGAATCCGAGCCTGCCAACCTAATCGCCCTTGCCAAACACGTAATACAGACATTGCTACCCGCCACGTTAGGCAAAAGCTGTGGCCGCCATTTTGGTCGATCGAAGAACATCGAAAACGCAGGAGAAGTTCTCCCCTACCAAGGCGTCGACACACCGTCGACGACAAAATTTGGCTACCACTACGAATCGATCATCTACCACTATCTGACAGCACTCTCACAAGGGCTCTCTCCCTATCAAGTCATCGACCTCGCCAACAAATTCAAAACAGCAGCGCTTCTCTACGACGAGCCTTTCAATGAGACGGCCGAAGCCGAAGAGTTCAAAGAACTGACAGGGGTTGCCCTCGCCGAAATCGACAACCCTGGCAAGGTCGACGAAGCCGTGGCAAACATCAACAAGGAGACGAACAAGCTTCTCGACGCCGAAACAGAGACGATCGCCCACTACGTCTCATTCTACACACACCGCTTTACCAGCACACCACAAAGCCTGATCGACCAGATCAACAGCTGCCGCGCCATGTCGGGAACGCCATGGAATGCCCCAGGATACCGCGAATCCCTAGCAAACAACACCCTTCCCGACGAGGGTACCGAGGGACGTATCGTCGACACCATGCTCCGACGAGCAGAAAAGTTGAAGGAGGAAAACGTCCACGTCGTCAACTCATCAAATGCTAAAGAGCTACTTACAGAAGCCCTCGCCAACCACCCGCTAAAAGAGCAGTTCTACGGCATCATCGACGTCGGCGGCCACTTCAAAGGGATCAACAACACGCAAGTAGCACGCGAGATCCTCGACTATTTTGAAAACGACGAGAGGATCGAAGCCGTCCTCTTCTACCTACCCCCTGCAGGGCCTGGTGCCTCTTCTTCAGAAAAGAAAAACGCTGGCAAGCTGGCTATCATGAAAAAAGGAGCCCCTTCCTACGAAGTCATCGGCGGCACAAGCAAGGAGCTCATAGAAGGTAGTGGCGTCCCGTTAAACAAGCTCTTCGTCTACTACGACGAAAGCCACACAACGGGTTCCGATATCAAACAATGCCCCACGAGCAAAAACTTTGTCACCGTTGACGAAAGGCTGCTAAGGAGAAACTTCTTCCAAGGCATCTTACGCTTACGAGAATTCTTCTATTTCCAAGATGTCGAATACATCGTTCCAGAAGGTGTACAGGGCTCCCTGATCAATGGAGGCAAGACTGTTCTCGATCTGATCAAATCGAGCATCAAATTCCAGGCAATACGCCTCGCTATGGACACATACCGTTCCTTTAAACAGCAGATCAACAACATCATCAGAAAAAAGGCTCTAGAGAGACTCCTCAACTTGAGAATGGCAGCTGATCCGTCATTCAAAAATATCGCAAGCACGATAAGCGAAGAGTTCAAAAAATACCAAAAAGTTCTTCTTTCCACCTCGTCAGACTCGCCCTACACACAATTCGGTCGGGTCGAAAAGAGCGTCGACACCATCGACAACCTCCGGCGTCATATCAAAATAGCCCTGGAGAACTTCCCAACAGATCAGCAAGAGACGATCAACGAACTAGAAACAGAACTAAACTGTCTCATCGATCGTGCCAAGCGGTGTGGCGCTCTTCCTGCCGAGGTCAAAGAACCTGCAGCTGATATTATCGGCCTCGAAGAAGAAGTAGAGCTGCAGATAGAACAGGAGGTCGAACAGGAGGTCGAGCAGGAACTTGAGCAAGAATTACAGCAAGAGTTGCAAAGCTACCTCAATGTGCAACCACAAAGTGCTATTGAAGAAAAGGGCTGGATCCAGATGCCATCGATTCAAGAGCTGATACGCCCTAACAACAATCCTGACTACACCCAAACAACAAGCAGCTCTAGGCCCAAAATATTTTCTCTGAAACAAATTCTCGGAAAGCTTCCTAGCAATGCTCTTTTCAAATACGAACGCAAGTACCACGACATCTTTGACGACAACATACTTTTAACCAACAACTTCCGACTTACAGGGACTATGCCCCACCCCGTCTTCAGTCAATACCAGAAGCCCGGCAACCAGATCCTTGCCGTCGAACACGAAGGAAAAATTTTCTTCATCCTTCTCTCTAGCTACGATGCGGAGAAATGGAAAGAATGGCTCAAAGGTTCCCAAACAGATGATGCTCGCCATATCTGGCTCATCCAACCCGACGGCACCAGCTTGCAAGATAATCGATACAACACCCCTCTATCAAGGGAACAACACGACAAAGCCATCTCACGCGCCTTGCTCCAGATCAATCTCTTCAACGGCAACATGCACTACCTCAACATACATACAGAAGAAGTTGACCGCTGGCTCAACGAAAGCCACCCGGAAACGAAGCTGCGCTACCTCAAGCTCAAAGTCGAAAAAGACCCTGTACAGAAGCAGCTATTCAACAACAGCCCCATCATGCAACCGGAAAAATACCGCAAGATGATGCAAAAGCGCATCGTCCACTTGCGCAGGCAAGAAAAACTCGCAAACGATCAAGATATCATCCGCAATTACTCCCCTGAAGAAATTGCTGTAATGAACCCTTCTTACGTTCATCTACTTACCAAAGAACAGGTGAAACACCTAACAACAGCGGAGCAGATTCTCAAGCTCACAGTAGAGCAGGCAAAACACATCACACCCGTCCAAGTACCACATCTGCACCGCGCCTACCTCAATGTGTTTGAGAAACCCGAGCAGATTCGCGCTATTCCTATAGACAAAGTTGGCATGATCAACAATGAGAATTACTTCCAATACTTCTCGTTGGAACAAGCCAGGCAGATGACCGAACAACAACAACCCTTTTTTGGTAAACTCCCCGTCACCGTCGCTTCTTCTCTCATCAAAGAAAACGAGCCAGCAGAACAAAAAAAACGGGTTGCTTGCCTCTCCAAAGAACAAATCCCATTCATCGATGACCCTGAAATCATCCAGATGTTCACGGAAAGTCAGCTTGATGATCTTTCTCCCTCACAAGTCAAACACCTCGCCAATGACCAAATCAAACGACTAAAAAAAGCTGAACTCATAAAAACCATCGATGACCCTACCAAGATCAAGCTCGTTAATGCTGCCTACGCCGACTTTGTTAATGCGAATATCGTCCCTCACCTCACCGATGAACAAACTAAGAAAATACGCCAGCCCAAGCTTGTTGCCAACATCACACAACCACAACTACCCTATCTCGACGACAGCGTCATTAAATACATCGATGCCGTTCTCGTCAAACACCTCGCCAATGACAAAGTTTCCTTGCTCGGAACAAAAGAACAGGTGACAGCTGTCGAAAATACTGAACGCATCCAAAAAATCAATAATACCGCTGTCCACTATCTAACAGGATTACAAGTGGCTCATGTCAGGCCCGAACAAGTTCCATATCTCATAAAAGAAGAGATCAAGTATCTGCAAACCTCTGCACAAATCCAAGCGATTCCTAACAGGATGGTCAAATACGTCACAGCCGGCCAAGCCAACGACCTCAAAAAAGAACAAATCCCATATCTGGAAACAAGTGAACAGATCCAAGCGTTGAGTGGCCGTGCGCTGATTCAAGCGATTCCTAAAGAAATGGTCAAGCACGTCACAGCCGGCCAAGTCAACGACCTCACAGCAGAACAAAGCCCATATCTAGAAACAAGAGAACAGATCCAATCATTAACAGCTGCTCAAATCAACAGTGGTCTTCGTATCGATCAACTGCCCATGTTATCTGATACACAGATTGGCTATTTGCAAAGGGTTGATCTTGTTCGCGCCATCAAGAGTGAAAGGATCATGCACAGAATTTCTGATGCCTCTGTCGCACACCTCCTTCCTGAGCAAGTGGCCCTACTCAGCGACGCCCAACTATCTTTCTTGAACAATGGTGAACAAATCGCCGCCCTTGACGACGAGAAGCTTCATTTGATCAGTGATAAGGCGATCGTCCATGTAAAAGCAGAGCGGAAGCAACATCTGGCAGCAGAGCAAAAGACGTTGTTTTACGAGATAGAAGGGCGTAAGCAGGCGGAGGAGCGAATAGAGCCTCTCATCCCCGCTGAACAGGGAAGAGCAGAAGTAGCATCACCCCATCCTTTACACAGCAAAACACCCCTTGCTGCCATTGGGAAGCAGTTCTCTACAATCGCTCCCAACCCAGATAGCATTATCGACAAGATCATCGCTATAGCGAAAAAGATTTTTGTCGTTCTTGCTCTCGTCATTCTTTCTCCACTGTGGGCCATCACCTTCCTCGTTTCGAAGATCTACAACGCCATCGTCGTCGACAGCAACGTCACTGCAATCGCTGACAAGGCAAAAGATGCATTCGAAAAGAGATGGTGTCAGGCCATGGCTAACGAAGCTGCTGCTACAGACAACGCTGCTCTTGCCGTTGAAGAGGCCTACTTTTCTCTATCGGATAAAGAAGGCACGCAGATCTTGCGCGAAAAAACAAGACGCTTGCTGTGGCGTATTGTCGCTGTCGAAGGATTCCAAGACATCTACCACGAGAGGACCTCTGGGGCCATCGAAATATGCATGCGCGAGCTAACGAAAGAGAATCCGAAGGCGCTCACACGGACACAGGTGCGCAACGCCTTGACAACGCTTGCCACAGCACTCAAAACAACACCGGAAACAGAAGGCAGTGTAGACCATCTGCTCAACCAGATCGAGAGCCATACAAGAGAGCTCCATACCCGCTTACAAAAGGAATTGAAAGCCACACAACACTCCCAGAAAGCAGCAGAGGCAATCAATAGCGCTGTTAGCGGTCTGCACGACCAGTTACAAAGCCAGCCGAAAGAAAGCGATCTCGCTGCTGCCAACAGAAAGACAGTTGTGCTGCTAGAAGAAGTTCTTCAGTCTGACAGCTACCTCTTCTTAAGAGAGAGCGCTCTTCCTGCGATCGCTTTTATCCACAACGTCTGTCTCGCCATGCACACAAAATCTCACGCTGGTGAAGAGGTGAGAAGAGTAGGCCAAGGCCTCCTTGCCGAAGTAGATAAAAAGAGAAAAGGAACGCAAGAGATCCATGACGAGTGGATTGACCTTGCCCAAGATGTCGAAGAGAGCTACAACCTCACAAGGAAACACTTTGCCGACGCCTCAGGAGTCGTCAAAAAAGTGACCTATGCCATCCAACGCCCTATGAAAGCGCTATCAGCACTAAAAAGTGTAGAAGCAATACCAGGCAGCTACGACCCCTATGCTTCTGACAACTACCCCACAACACTAGGAGAAACGACATACGGTCCACACGCCAAGGTTTGCTCCCTCTACGCCCCTACACCTACCGTCGATGCCAACGTGCGTCCCCTCTACAAAGGTTTGCTGCAGGCGGTAGAAAACAATGCATTCCTCGGCGCCAAAGCTCCACAAGGGGCAACGAAGTTCATCTTTGAAATCAACTACCAACAGATGCAAGGAGCGGAAGGCAAGCGCACACGCAACATCATGAAAAATGTGATGGAACACCCATTTTCCCTCGACGTCATGACACTGCCTCTCGACACTGACTTCTACCAAGGGAAGGTTGCAAAGTGGAAAAATGCAGATTCCTTCTTTGATCAGTTCAAACAACACATTTTTGGCAAAGACGGGAAAGCATGCAGGAGAATCGAAGACAAACGATGTGGCTATTTCTTTACCTCAAGAGTCTCTAACGACGAAATCGAATGGACACTCGACGCCACACGACAGCTGTTCAAAAAGATCGAAGAAAATGGTAGAGACGAGTGGGAAAAGCTGGCAGGGCAGCAAAAACAACGGCTCTTTCAAGATGTTTTTCACCTCCTCATCAGACTGCAGTCGGAACAAAAATACGCCCACCGCTCCCACAACGTACTCAACTACTCCCACTGCAAAATGCACGTCGACAGAGGCGCTATGATGACGCTGCTATATAGCCTAGCAATACGAGCCGCTATGCCCAACAACGAGGTCGACGACTACGACAGCCTCCGCTCTTTTGCCTGCGGAGCACTCTCAACACGCGCACTCACCATCGACAAACGCTCCATTATGCAAAACTACGCAGAAGAAACAACAGCCTTCCTACGACATATCCCACAAGATGCCCTCGGTAATACCATACGCTCCCTCATAGGAGAAGCATCCCCCAT